>PLEA01000133.1 GCA_003136335.1 Acidobacteriaceae bacterium
CGAAAATGTTACTGGTCAAGAGAACTACATGCTTAGTCGTGTTCATGCCCCAGGCATTACCCTGGGACGTTCGCGGCCCGCGCTCAGAACCGACAAGAAACGCGTCCCGCTAGCCTGAGGTCTTAGCTTTCCGCCCCAGACGTAGACGGAAAGAGCAGCCCGCTGTGTGACGTCCTTCGGAGGCCCACGGGCGAAGCCTCCTCGGACGGCTGCCTAAACTAGTTAGGCTGCGTATGCCATCTGTTGATTGGCAATTATCATTTTGCCCACGATTACGGGTGTGTGCACCCCGGCATGCCTCTTGGCCGCAAGCATCTCCGTCGAAGCCGTGACGCCCCCACTGGTGGGGTGGCCTTGCAAAAGAACCACTTCCAGACTAGATTCCCCCTACTAGGAAGTCAATAGATTAGATGCACCCAACTTCCTTCTGGCACCGCCTTTATCTCAACCGGACCGAGCAGACGACATGAGAAAAGCGGCGCCTTTGTGGCCTCGCGAATGTGTTGTATAGCCACATTGCACTCGAAATCAGCGACTAGAGCCGAAAGCTCGATCCGAAACCGATCAGGAATCTGTGACATTGACCCAGCAAGCCCCGAGCGCGGAGACCTCCGCGGGTGGCGGGAAGTCCTACAGCATCCAATCCGCGAGCCGGCGCTTGCTCGCAGGTTCCGGCGCTTACGCGACCACCAATTTTGCCCTTAAGGCAGTCAACTTTCTCCTAATTACTCTATTCACCCGGTATCTGACTCCCGGTGACTACGGGACGATCAGTCTGGCTGAAATCATTGCCACGACGTTGGCGGCGTTTTGCGGGCTGGAGCTCGACACGGCGGTGCGACGTCTTTACTTTCACTACGCGGATGAGCCGGCAGTGCAGCGAACGGTACGTGAGCAGCGTGCTGCGTTTTGGCGCCGTTTTGACAATCACGCTTTCGGCGCTGGCATTCGTGGTCGAGCCGCACCTGCTGCAAAGGGTTGCGCCCCACTTCGCGGTGCCATTCTTTCCCTACATCGCCCTGGCGATCGGCACGGCGGCAGCCAACCAGATGGTGGACTACCGCCTGGGGCTCTATCAAAGCGAACAGCGGCCGCTGGCGTTTTCCTTGATGGCGTCGGCTTCGTTCCTGATGACCGCAGGTTCGGCGCTATTGTTGGTCGTGCTGCTACGCCGCGGCGCGGTTGGGATGCTCACCGGAAAACTGATAGGCGCGGCTGGATCTCTGCTGGTGGCGGCCATCGTTTCCCGCAAATGGTGGGCAGGCGGCTTCGAGTGGACGTTTGTGCGAGAATCTCTGCCTTCTCCTTCTGCCAGGACAAGAACATGACGACAGGCGGTGAAGGCGGGATGCTTCTGACGAACAACCGAAAACTATGGGAACTGGGTTGGAGCTTCAAGGACCACGACAAGAGCTTCGAAGCGGTGTATGGGCGCAGTCATCCCCCAGGATACCGATTTGTGCACGAATCCTTTGGCACTTACCGAGCCGCAGTCGGCGATGGGGCGAGTGCTGTTGAGGAAGCTGCCGGCTATGGTAGAAAAGCGGCGCCGCAACGCGGCATACTTGAGCCAGGAGTTCGCCAGGATTCCGGCCTTACGAGTGGTTACGCCTCCCGATGATGTTTGGCATTCTTACTATAAATACGATGTTTACATAAGGCCGGAGCATTTGCGCGAGGGCTGGGAGAGGAACCGAATCCAGGAAGCGATCTCCGCTGAAGGCATTCCATGTATGGCGGGCGCATGCAGCGAGATCTACCTGGAAAAGCCTTTTCTCAATCGATGCGGCCGCCTCGTCGGCTTCCAGTGGCGCGGGAGCTCGGCGAGACCAGCCTCATGTTCAAGGTTCATCCCACTCTGTCGGAAACAGATCTTGCCGACACATGCCTGGCGGTATCAAAGGTCATGCAGAGCGCTTCGCGCGATTGGGAGGGCGCGGGGAAATCTTCTTCAGGATCTGAAATCCTGTGACTAGAATGGCATGCGGTATATCGCTGTGCTTGCCGCGACGCCAACCAATGCACTGGCGTTCAACGCTTCCTTGATCACGCTGCTGGGAACGTACAGGATATCCTCGTCCCGGACGGCAACATCATGCACCTGGCCACGCAGCAGTTTCTTCAGATTTATCCGTTCCTCTTGAAACCCATTCTCAGTTTTACGCAGTAATCTCGTTTTTCCAGCAGAAGCAATGTGAGTCGTCCCCCCGGCCACAGCTACCACTTGCAAGACTGTGACCCCTCCCGTGGCATTCATCACGTATCCGCCCGGTCGAGTCACCTCTCCCAGCACGTAGACGATACCCGCTCTCGGAACCACAACCGTGTCGCCCGGCTGCAGTTCGACATTGCTGGCGGCCATTTCGGCCGGGTCTTTCGAGAGGTGAACGGTGGTCACGTCTTTTTGGCCGCGGTGGCTGATGATGACTCTATTGGCAGCTTTCTCGGTAGGGCCACCGGCGGCCTGCAGCACATCGAATAATCTGTGCGGGCCAAGAGGGGAATAAGACCCGGGCTTGGTGACCTCTCCGGCTACGGAGATTCCGCTGCTGCCGTATTCCTTAACGTAGACCGTGACTTGCGGTTCGTTCACCACGCTTTTGTCACGTAACTGAGCTTCAATCGTCGCTTCCGCTTCACTGCTGCTGAGGCCGGCGAGTCGAACATATCCGATCAGCGGGATCGAAATATTTCCGTCGGCGCTCACGCGAGTGTGCCCGGAAAGATCAGGCGCGCCATAAACTGTGATGTCGAGATCATCGCCAGGACCGATCACGAGCGCCGAGGGAATCGCCGGTCCAGTGGCCTTTTGCTCTATGTTTTCGTTTGGGGGCGCAGCTATGATCGACGGTTCCGTCGCGGTGTCGCCCTTTTGGATAGGGCTTTGCGGACTGCTGCTCTGTGCGGAGGCGCTCCAGACAAGTAGGCTTAGAACGATTATCAAGCTGAAGAGCCGAGGGAAAGGGACCTGAGTACGCATCATCGCTGCAAAGATTCTAACAGCCGCGCGCAGCTAGCGCACGACCCGAACCCGCAAGCCCGTTGCGACTGCATTCGTCGGCCCTAGCCTACCGCTCACTGACGACGGCCCGGGCCACCCCTTCGATTTGTTCGTCCGTCATTTCCGGATACAGAGGCAAAGAGAGAACTTCCTCTGCAGCTTTCTCAGAGTGCGGGAGAGCGTGTCGCCCATACCCCAGGTTCGCGTAGGCGGGCTGGAGGTGAACCGGCGTCGCATAGTGAATCCCCGTCTGAATACCTTTGTTTTGCAGCGCCTCTTGCAGTGTGTCGCGATCATCCGTCCGCAGCGTATAGAGATGATAGACGTGCCGGGCCCAAGGCATCTCCGCCGGCCGTTCCACGCTGGAGCCCGCCAGAAGTTGGTTGTATTTGCCCACGATTGCGCGCCGAGCCTCGTTCCACCGCTCCAGATGGCGCAGCTTGACCCTCAGAATCGCGCCCTGGAGAGCCTCCATTCGATAATTAAATCCGCGCAGCACGTGATGATACTTACGGTCCTGACCCCAATCGCGCAGCCTGCGAATGGTGCACGCATACTCGCGGTTGCTGGTGGTCACCGCGCCGCCCTCGCCGTAAGCCCCAAGATTCTTGCC
>PLEA01000337.1 GCA_003136335.1 Acidobacteriaceae bacterium
TTTCGAATGTCTCTTTAGGCGTTCGCTCTGCCTGTTATCCCTATCCCTTCCGACCTGATTTTTAGAGGCCATCAGACTCAAGAGCGCGCCCCAGATCTTACGTTCGGCCGCCCGCTCGGAGAATGCGGCCCTAACGTATGCACGAGTAAAGCATCCGTNNTTTGCTATCGAAGTGATTAAAGAAAGCCCCCTTGGTAACGTCCGCCAATTCGCTCACTTTGTTGACGGTGACATCAGCCATACCCTTGGTCGCAGCGAGTTCGAAAGCGGCATTTAAGAGGGATTCTCTAACGAAAAGAGGATCCTTCTTTTTCATGTACGCGTTTTTTACTTTGGTCGCCTTCATTTGAGTCTCCTCACCAACTCAAAAATTGTATTCGATTGGATGGGTCAGTGGCACAAGTGAAATGATTGCCCTGAAAGATACCATATGGTATCTTGAATAAAGACGCTCGTCGAAACGAACCGCAGCACTGCTGTATCGGCGTCGCTTTCAGGACAATTTTGAAGAGCAACTTTGTGAGGTGAATCGTGACCGGTTCAGGATTGAGCGAGATGAAGACTGTCGTTGCCTCAGAATTAGCAGTGGCTCACCTTGTTCTTAAGGTGGCGGACCTTAAGAGCAGTTGCCAGTTCTACTCGGATCTCGGCATTCCTCCATTTGCCGTTGACGAAGAAGTCGCAATTATCGAACTAAGTGGAGGCACTCATCTTCTATTGTTAGAAGTCAATCGGCTGACCGGAGAAGACGTAGCCCAAAGTTTGACAGGACAGTTTTATAAAAGATTTTCTGAGCAATTTGACCTGATGATCGAAGGAAAAACCCTGAATGAGTTGAACACATATCGGTTGGAGCTAGTCAGTCGGGGAATCACAGCAGGAGAGATCCCTGATGAGACTTTTTTTGGCCACCATCTCTTTTGCGTAAAGGACCCCGACGGGAACGGCATTACGATTTATACCAGCCATTCGATCTACTGATCAGAAAGCGCAGCGATTGTAACTGCCGTCACTATGAGTCGCAGGCAAGCGGAACAGCGGAGCGAAAGATCTGCCGACAACGTAACTCTATCGAGACCTCTGAGCTTGACGCTGCAACCTCTAGCGTATGATGTCGAACGTCTGATTGAGAGTCCGATGTCCTAAGCTCGCCGATCTTGAATTCGCAGAAAGGGGGCGTAGGTCAATTCATCAGAGGCGAGTTCTCTGCTTACTCGCACTGGAATCCTCTATAGTTCGCGTTCAAATTCGAGCCGCGAAAGGGCTCTAAAGTAAGTGACTATAGAGTGATATATTATTGAAATATAAAGAAAAACTGGTGCCCGGGAGACGCCTCTAGGTGCGTGGAAATAGTTTCTGAAATCAAACGCTTGCACTCCGCCGTCGGCTTGTTACCCAGAAAGTTACCCATCCCAATCGCGCGCTGGGGTGGGACCGCCCGGCATCTGTTGGGCTCGCATGAGCGGGCTTTCCACTTTCTGACAGTGGTCGCGCGAAGCGGCGTACCAGCCGCGCTCAGCCGGTCTCAGAGTAACGATATTGTTTGCCGTCATTGACTCGAGACCGCGTCGCGTGCTCGGTGCCCCGATGGGAGTGTGAGCGCTATCGCGATTTATCGCCATCTAGCTCTCGGGCCGCGTCAACAAGCGCTCCGTCGTGGGCCTGTGTGCCAGGCTCTTCTGCGCCTATTTCGAACTGGCGGTTGATTCTAGGGACTGAGCCCATCCTCTGAAGCCCGGGCAAATTCCGTCCAACTTCGCGAGCACCTCCGCGTTGCTAAGCGGAGCAGCATTACTATTTGCTGGAAACAACGTCCGCGCTTGCTTTAGAAAATCGATTCCTTGCTGAGCATAGACCTGCTCGATCCGTTGCTCAAACATTGCCTGGTACCATCCGTAGTTGGTTGGAGAGGAATCCGAGATTGGATAACGTGATTCGAAATCGTTCAGTGAAGTGTACTGGTGTGAATAACCCCGGTTGATCGCAAAAAAAGTTTGCACGGGGAACAGGAGCTCTGGATGCCGATGGCGTATGAAGGCAATTTCAAAGTACGTTGCCAGGAACTCATCGAACCAGTGGGTAGGCGGTTTGATCCCGTAAGTCCTAGCGGCGGCATGACCAAACTCATGCCCGATGATGGCATCGAATCCGCGATAGAAAGTCTCGCTCCAGACGGCACCTGCCGCTTGGACCTGCTTCACCAGTGCTGGGTCAGCTTCAGTCTCGGCCGGCAACATTCCCAAGCGGTTCTCGCTCCAATTGGCAGGCAGGAGAGCAACGTACGGCGGAAAATCTGTGACGGTCGGCACACCGTACGGGTCAAGTATGTTGAGTTGTTCCCATTGCTTTGCGTCCAGGACTGCGACGGTAAGGTCGAGATGAATTCCGAGTTCCTTGGAATAAAAGTCCCGCTCGTCGGTGAGAAAGTCTTGTACAGTCTTTGCTCGCTTCTCGAAACCTGGCGTGTAGTAGGTCCGCACTTGCCCCGGCAGAAACGGATCTTTCAGGGCAACGACGGTTTCCAATCGGGGTTCTTCTTCCTTGGCTGGGGACGGCTTCGAACTGTCCTGGGCTGTCGTTAGCGACGCACTCCAGCCCACCACAAACAATGCGATGAAGAGTCTAAATTGTTTCATGCCTTCCGCCGAGATTGCTCGCAATATAATACAGGAGCAGTTCAAATGACGAAATCAGGCGATTGCACTCAGAACCGGGGCTAGGAACCGCTTTGATCTTTGAACCGGCATCTCACAAAGCGGGGTGGGGTTCCCCTTCGGTGTCAAGGTTCCAAGGCAACAACTCACCTCGGTCGAGAGGCGACGCATGACGCCGCCTCGATGGCGGTGGTAGCTGATAGCCTTCGAGTCAAAGGGGCTAAACCGGAGGTCATCTGTTCGAATCAGATAGCCGGCATCATCTTATCTCACTGGATCTACAGACACTTGCGGTGCGCGCGGGAATTTCTGTCGACTATGGGTGCTCCTGCTCGCGCCAGACGCGAACGTGCTTTATCAGGCGCGGGGTGCAGTCAGCATCGGACCATACCGAATCGCGAACAGAGCAAAGCTCGCGACCCATAATACGGCGGAGATGCTGACGAGCAGCAGGAACCACCCGCCGGCAACGCTTCCCACAACTCTGGTGGCTGCAGCGAGATTGACCAATACGTAGATCAAAGCGGTGACGCGGTCGGCTTCCAAGGGCCGGCCCGTGTGTCCTAGTGCCACCCGGGTCATGACGGCGAGAATCATCGTGCCTATCGCGCCTGCCGTGAAGGCGTGGATAGCCGCAGCCTCCGGAATGGCGCTGGTCAGCATCGTCGCGCCGAGCAGGGCAGCGCCGCCGATTACCCACGCATACCCCATGTGTAGGATCGTAAGCAGGGGCTCGGAGAGTGTTGCGTCGCCACGCCAGCGCACGAGGCGCCAGAAATTGAGCGCGGCCGCCAGAAGCAGAAGCACTCCGAGGGGCCAGGATGCGGGAAAGAACGCCCAACCGATGAGCCCCACGTGAAGTGAGCTCAATGCCGCTCGATCGAGCAGACCATGGACGGCGGGAAGCCCCGTTACACCCCGTTTCACCAGCCAGTTGCGCGTGAAACTGGGAACAATGCGGCCGGCGATGACCGAAATCAGCACGATGATCGTAGCCAGCCCTAGACGCCAGCCCAGTCCTGGCGGCACGGCAAAGCCCGCACTTTCCAGGTACATCAACAGATCGGCAAACCCGAGAACGCCGATCGGCACCGGCATCGCGAGATTGCGCCAATTGCGAGCAGCGATGATTTCGCGGGCGGCGACGGCGCAGAGGAAGAAAGGGAACGCCAGATCGATCGCAGCGGCCAGCCGGAACGGAATCAGCGCTGACGTCAAGCACGCGACCCGGCCGAGCACCCACAGCAGGGCGAGCCCGCCCAGGGGCGCGCCACGGATTGGCGTGCGGCCGGTCCAGTTCGGGATGGCCGTCAGCATGAAGCCAGCGATCGCCGCCAAGGCGAACCCGAATAGCATCTCGTGAATATGCCAGCTGAGCGGATTGAAGCGGCTGGGCAGCGCCCGTCCCGTTATGAATAGGACGATCCATAGGGCCAGCGCCAGCGCCGACCACAGACTGGCCGCGAGAAAAAAGGGCCGAAACGCTAGCGTCAGGATGGCCGGAGGTTCGCGCTTTGCCGCCTGCACGGGTAACATCACCACAGAACACCTCGCTTTGGGGACGTGTCTAATCCCGTCGGGCGTCGATACTAAGGCACGTGCGCGAAAAAGGGATTTACGCGGGCGCAAGCCGTTTTCGATACGGCCCACGCTGCAGCGCAGCTCCGCGAAGCGCTC
>PLEA01000212.1 GCA_003136335.1 Acidobacteriaceae bacterium
ATTCCTGCTGAGCAGAGCCGTTTTGCGACATCGCGCGAGACTATTTCGGTGTGAGCTTCAATAATTTGCCGTTGTCGGTCAGCACGTAGACAGCGCCGTCGGGACCTATACGCACGTCTCGAATCCGAGAGTGCTCCTCCACCAGCAGCGGCTCCTCATTCACCACTTTGTCTCCGGAAAGCGTGAGCCGGTCGAGGAGTTGCGCCCGTAGCCCTCCCACGAACACGCTATTCTTCCATTGCGGAAACAGTTTTCCTTGATAAAAAGTGAGACCCGAAGGGGCGATAACTGGATCCCAATAATAGATAGGCTGTTGCGTGCCCTCCAATTCGACGACTCCTTTTCCGATCGTCTCGCCGGGATAGTCGATGCCGTGCACATACTCCGGCCAGCCATAGTTCTGGCCGGCTTCGACCTTAATCAATTTGTCGCCGCCGCGGGGGCCATTTTCGTCCTCCCACAACTGGCCTGTCGCCGGATCAATCGCCAAACCTTCCTCACTGCGGTGACCGATCGACCAGATCTCTGGCAATGCGCCGGTCTTCCCAATGAATGGGTTGTTTTTCGCGGGCGCGCCATCGGGGGTAATGTGAATGATCTTGCCGAGGTCGGTATCCAGTCTTTGTGCCATGTCCCAGGGTGGCGAGCCGGAGCGGTCGCCGATCGTCACAAACAAATTCCCGTCACGTCCAATCGCGATGCGACCGCCCGCGTTCGCCGCGAGCGTGCGTGGCAGCGACGGTTTCGCGCGGAAAATGATCGCCACGTCCATCAGAATGCCGCCAGTCTCGTCAAGGCGGGCGCGCGCCACTACAATATTGCTGTTGACGATCTCACTGCCGGGGACTCTGACCGCCTCGCTGTAGGTGAAGAAGATGCGCTTATTGGAAGAGAAGCTGGGATCAAGCGCCACATCCAGAAGGCCAACCTGTCCTTGCGGGGCCACCTCAGGAACGCCAGCGAGTGGCTGGGAAATGGCGCCTTTCGCGTCCACAATGCGCAGCGTGCCCCCTTTTTCGGTGACGATCATTTTGCCATCGGGCAGGAAGGCCAGGCTCCACGGCGCCTTGAGTTGGTCGGTGATCGTCGCGGCGTTGTAAGGTGCGGTCGCGTGGTAGGGCGCGCGTGTCTCGCCTGGGAAAACAGGATGGTCGCCGGCCAACTNNCGTGGGACAGGAAAGCCAACCGAGTTTTGTCCCTGCATCCGCGCCACGCCTTCCGGCGTACCGGTCGGAACGTTCGTTACCGGCAAGGTCTGTCCCGGCGCGGGATTCTGAGCCAACGTGGCCATGGGAATAAGGGCCGCACCAAGCGATAAAACGAGGAACATTTGGCGATTCATGTGAAACTTTCTCCCTAAAATCACTTCGCAATTTCTATTTTTTAGTCTCCGCGCGTAGTCGAGACATATGTAATCGCAGCTTGCTCTTGCCCGACGCTAACGCGAGCCCTTACAAGAGCCTAGGGCAATGGCTGCCTAAACAATTGCGAAGGATAGCTCTCTTCTCGCCAAGAGATCAAGGTTCCTGACCCGTTGCGACTACACGAGAGTCCGTAGGAGATTTCCTTTACGTAGAGAGGAGATAACTTACAAGGGGAGGGCCGCCGATGGAGCGACACTTCCACCCTCAGAAATATTCCAGCAACTCAGACGGAAGACTTTCGCCCGGTTAATCGGCCCACAGCGATCCTTTCCGCCGTATTCACACCAGCTTCTTTGCGCAACCCAAAGAGCCAATGAGAAACTCGTCGCCGAGATCGAGCAGCGCAAGCGGACCGAAGCGGAATTGCGGCGGACCGAAGAATGATTTCGTTTGTTGGGGGAAACCGCCAAGGACTAGGCGCTTCTCATCCCGGATCCGGCCGGCCGGTCCCTGCTGGAATTGGGGAGCTGAACGTATCAAGGGATATCGGGCGGATGAGATTATCGGCGAGCACCTGTCGCGTTTTTACCCGCCCGAGAGTATCGCCAGCGGCGAGCTGCAGAGGATACTCCAAGTGGCCGCGAGGGAAGGGCGTTTTAGCGATGAGGGCTGGCGTCTGCGCAAGGCGGATGTGACCGTGACCGTGTTACGAGGCCCCGAAGACAAACTCGTGGGTTTTTCAAAGATCACGCGAGATCTCACGGAGCGCAAACGCGCGGAAGAGGCGCTTCGGCAGAGCGAAGAACGGCGTCCATGTCTTGGATCGTCACGCGGCATGATTGAACGGACACCAGGGGAAAATATCTAATTCGCTTTGTATTCGCCATAGCGTAAAGTCCCTTGAATCGCGTAGAGCCCGCTGATTTTCCCGTCTTGATGGCAAATTCGTTGTATCGAGGACAGGAGACGAATACGATGCCCGAGGAGAGATAACTACTCCGCGTACACAGACCCGAAGGAGGTTCTCCAATGAACAGGAAACGCCCTGCATTGGCGGTCGCTATTTTGAAGGTGATCATCCTCGGCGTTTTCTTGCACGCGCAGAATAAGCCGGTCATCGCTTGACCGTTTTCTCCCGGTACCGATGGGGTCGGATATCCATCGTGTCTCTCCTGCCCAGAGCCTCAATATTCAGAAGAGGCCCTCAAGGCAAAGTTCCAGGGAACTATTTCGCTGTCCGCCGTTATCGGAGCAGATGGTCATGCAACAAACATGGAAGTTCTGACAAAGCGGGGCCTAGGGCTGGAAGAAAAGGCCACCGCGGCAGTGAAGACAGTGGCGATTCAAACCCGCGCTTGGATCAGACGGCACGCCGGTCGCGACGATAACTCACATCGAAGTAACGTTTCACATGCCGCAAGAGGTCCTAGCGCAGGACTGCCATCCTGGCGGCTCGGTTGCAACTGATCCTGTTTCTTCCAGGCTGAGACAGGTTTTTGATTGTTACTCTGATGGTCTGATCGCACAGGCCGAGGAGCTTCCTGTCGATAAGTACACTGGTCAACGGATTCTGGGAGCGACGGTTGGACACAATATTGCGCATGTTGCCTTTATCAGTGATTTCGTCTGCTCGAAGATTGCCCCGATGTTTCCCCAGGCCTATATCTCACCAACCACTTCCATAGGAGCAAATCTCGTCGCGGAAAGCGGCGCCACCTTTCGGTGTGGGCCCCGCTTGCCCACGGCCGTTTGCTTCAACGGAACGTTCGGGGGGGGGCCGAAAGAACTGGCTAGACCGACGACCTGCTGCTTGCAAACCATCGAGCTGCAGCCGGTAGAGTTACGAGCCTTAGAGTGACAAATAAAGAAGGCTGATAGACCTTGCGAGGCTGCGGGACTGGTCAAGCTGATGCCCTGGTTCCACGAGGGAGGAACTGCATGAGGTCTTTGATCTGCGTCCTGCTTGTCACACTATTATTGATGCCTGCAATCGGCGCGGCACCGCAGCAACAACCTTCTCCAATGGGTCCTGGTTGGGCATTTCCGGTCAGGGATCAGGTTCAACCTACAACTACAGAAGAGTCCGGGCCTCTAAAGGTCCCGGGAAGTACGAAGGAATACACGCGAGCGCAAATCGATGATGCTTTCAATCCGCCGGATTGGTTTCCTGATGAGCATCTCCCCATGCCTCAAGTTGTAGCTCATGGCAGCGGCAAAGACGTGCGCGCATGTGGTCCATGCCAT
>PLEA01000025.1 GCA_003136335.1 Acidobacteriaceae bacterium
ATCGCTGACAGTAATCATTTCCTCGTGAACCTTCTCGCCCGGCCGGATACCAACGACCTCGGTCTCGCAATCGGGTCCGATGGCCTTAGCGACATCCATGATGCGATACGACGGAAGCTTGGGAACGATAATCTCCCCCCGCAAGGCACCGTCGAGAACGTGGAGAACCAGATCGACACCGTCCTCCAGCGAGATATTGAAGCGTGTCATGTTCGGATCAGTGATTGGTAGGAGTCCCGTCTTTCTTCTCCTCAGGAAAAAGGGGATGACTGAACCCCGTGATCCCATGACGTTTCCGTACCGCACTACGCTGAACCGCAGATTGCGATGTCCACGCATGTTATTGGCGGCGACGAAGAGCTTATCCGAACACAGCTTGGTGGCTCCGTATAGATTGATGGGCGCCGCAGCCTTATCGGTAGAGAGCGCTACGACGCGTCTCACCTGCGAATCGAAAACTGCCTCGATCAGATTCTGCGCGCCTAAGACATTAGTCTTGATGCACTCGAACGGATTGTATTCGGCGGTCGCCACCTGCTTTAGCGCGGCCGCGTGAATTACTGTGTCTATACCTTCCAAGGCCAGGCGAAGCCGATCTTTGTCGCGGATGTCACCGATGAAAAACCGAACGTTCGGATATCGGCTTTCGGGGTACTGCTCTGCCATCTCGAACTGCTTCAGTTCGTCCCGAGAAAAAACAACGAGCCGCGGACAATTGGGATAGCGGCGCAACAAAGTCTCAACGAATTTCTTTCCGAAGGATCCAGTACCGCCGGTGATCAAAATTCGTTGGTTCTCAATACTCATCTTTCACTCACGCGGACATCCTTTGCCCGATACACAGACTGGGGTGGGGCAATCCTAGGGAAGGCTAACATTCTGCAACTTGTACGATCTTTAGCGAATACGCCTTCCAAACGGCAGGCGATCGTGACAATGATCTCGCCCCGATACGGTCATTCCAAAGTGTTGTCGGCGAGAGCCGCTTCCTTTTGGAACGTCTGCGCCAAGTTCCTGACGGCCAGGCAAGCTACCGCCCTCTCACGCACAAAGGCGGCTGTGGGAATAGATTGCCGCACCTGGGCATACGAAACTCTCTAATTCTAGAACAGCCCCACTCGACTCTCGCCCGAGAACAATGGCAGAACGACATCTCTATCAATAACAACCGAAACGGCGCGCTGTAATAACGTAACAGAAACGATTAGGCGGTATTCATCTTGAATCCGCAAGAAAATCCCTTCTGCGCCCGTCAATGGGCCTGATTGCAGTCGGATCCGCTGCCCCACTTTAAGGAAAGGCCACGGCTGAACCGAGCCTCCGGCAAGTGCCACAGTCCGAATAGACGCAATTTCACTGTTATCCACCGGATCTGGCCGATGTCCTCGCCCGACCACACCTACAACGCCGGGAGTCATCAAAATCGGCAGACGCTTGCTCGGATCAAACTGGCAAAAAACATAGCCGGGAAACAGTGGCACTTCAATTTCGGCGATCCGATCGACACGTTTCCGCTTGGTTCGATACGAAGGTGAGAAAACATTGTAGCGCTTGCTTCTCAAACTGCTTTCGACCGTCTTTTCATGTCGTGATCGAACGAACAAGGCGTACCAACGGTCAGCCGCAACCGTTTCAACTCCGAAATTATGACGGGCTGCACCTTCTAGATCCACCTGCCCCGGAAAACAAGCTTCCTTCGACCACGCGTTCACATATCCTCCTACGCCCGCTACCGAATCCTACTACACCCGCAGGTGCATCCTCAGATCGGAACTGACACCCCATTCACATCGTCGAGGCAATCCATGTCACTGAAAACACTCATTCGTCTCGCAAGAACTCGCCCCCGCACCTTTAATCAAGCGCCAGTGCGGGCTGAGACTCAGGATTGTTTTGGTTGAATACAACCCAAGGCATTCGGCACAGTCGGGAGGCTAGATCGTTACAAAGAATATAATCGGAATTCTTCGTACCGTCAAAGGCCGGGTCCACAATCGAGGCTGTGCCGCGTGGAATCGTGGCCCGTCGGCGTTAAACAATTAAACGTCGAGACTCGTTGAATGTGTCCTTCTGTGGCATGAGACACAGAGCGTGATCAAATTTCCGTCGGAGTCTACGTCGGCTGCGAAATTGCTGATGGTTGTGGCCGACCAGTTAGCGGACGGACGCAGGTTCCGGGCTCTGACCGTCCTGGACGTGTTCACGCGAGAGAGTCTAACCATCGACGTAGGCCAGAGTTTGAAGGGGGAAGATGTGGTCAGGACTTTGAATGCCATTCTGCAGAAGCGAGGAGCGCCGAAGCTCTTGTTCTGCGACAACGGATCGGAGTTTACCAGTCAGAGCTATGGACCTGTGGGCCTACCGCAATGGGGTGCAGATTGACTTTTCGCGGCCAGGCAAACCAACCGACAACGCCTATGTGGAGTCGTTCAACGGGACGTTGCGAGCCGAGTGCCTGGACGTGCATTGGTTCGCGACCTTGACGGAGGCCAAGCAGCTCATCGAGGCTTGGAGACGAGAATACAATGACAGTCGTCCTCACCGATCCCTCGGGGAGAGGACGCCCCACGAATTTGCGAGTCAGATCGCGCCTCGCCGCGATCTGACTCGCTCAACAACTGCCGAAGACTAACTCTGGAACTGTTACAGAAAAAGGGGACCGATCAGCGAAGAAAGTTGTCGTATTCTTACGTGAACGAAAGCAGGGGGCAGGTCAGCATGGCGGTGTGTACGGGAGCACGTTGAGAGCGTTCTTTCCCAGTTCGAGAGCCAAATAGAAGCAGCTCGCAGGGCCTCGATCGCCGATGGGCGCGATTCTGACGCAGCGATTCACGCAACGAAGTTCATGGAAGGATACCGGAAATGGGAGCAATGGATATACGCCCCGCTCGACGCGCTGGTTGCATCATTGACCTACTGATTGTCAATCAAACATCGAGACCAATCCCGTTTCGCGATGTCGAACTGCGGCCACCTTGGTCGAACTCGGAGTTTGAATGGCTTCCGGATCCCCGGGACGTCAGACGCGATCCATTTAATTACAATTTTCCTGGAAAAGGCGTACCGGAGTTACCCCGTGAGCAGGTCATGAACCATGTTTTGTTGGACCGCAGGATCTTGAAACCCGGATGCCAGGCGGAAGGCTGGCTCTTAGGAATCGGTAATCCCAAACCAAAAACGCCGGTGCTCGGCGGACCCGTTGAAGTCACGCTCGCTATCATTGGGCACGATCACTGTGAATACGAGGAAAGGATTACCCTGTGGGTCGATCCTGTCATGAAACGCCAGCAAAACTCATCGAGAAGAGTCTCTACGGAGGGCCTTTGCGCGAGTGAGCGCGCACAGAATTTCGGATCTCCGCACCTCGGCACTATCGGGCAAACTCCAGGTCGTGAGTCTGCGCCGGCGAAGAAGATTAACGATGGTTCCTGAGGGGTGAAAAAAAAGTTGTCTGATGAAAATTGGAGAGAAGATGTTAAAATCCGCTTATTCTTAAACCGAACAGGCTTCTCAGAGGCGCGACGCCTCTGCTGGCGGGATTTGGGGACCAACTGAATGGACTTGCAGTCGAAACGCAACAACTCCGACAGGTCGGAAGCGTTAGAACCGATCGAACTTCCAGTCTTTGAAAAAAGTCACCTTCCACACCCCTATCTTGCTGAAGAAGAGAGTCCTCTGTTGCACTACTGGCGGACTCTAAAGAAGCGGCGCTGGACCGTCGTGGCCACGGTTGGCATCATTTTTACGCTGACCGTGATTTTCACGCTTAAGACGACTCCGCTGTACCAGGCGACATCGAAGGTTGCGATCTTTCCAGAAACTCCGAATGTCTTAGGATTTAAGGACGCCGGGAGCAGTTCTCCTGATTTCGACTACGAATCAACCCTGGAAACCCAAGCCGCGATTCTTCGCAGTGATTCTCTGGCTATGAAAGTGATCGAGGCTATGCGCCTCGACCAGAACCCAAAGTTTACGCCGATTGCAACACGTCAGGGGACCGGAGACTCCGTTCAAGTGTCGAGCATGCAGCCTGATCCGGCGATAGCAGCGGGCCTGCTCGGCAGATTTCGCGGGGGATTGAGCGTCCAATTAGTCCCCAACTCTCGGCTCGTACAGATCAGCTATACGCATTCAGATCCTCGGCTGGCAACCGAAATCGTCAATGCATTGGTACGAACGTTCACCGAGGAAAACTTCAAAACAAAATACGAGGCCGTCACCCAGACGTCAGACTGGCTTTCGACCGAACTTGCCGATCTTCAGATGAAAGTCCAAACTTCCGAGGAGAAACTCGTCCGCTACCAGAAAGATCACAGCATTCTCGGAGTGGATGAGAAGCAAAACATCGTAACTGCCAAGCTGGACGAACTAAACAGAGAGCTCACGGCAGCCCAGACCGATCGTATTCAGAAGGAGTCCAATTACAGACTCGCTGCGGAGGGAGACCCCGCGGCATTTTCGAAAACCTCCCATGAGGGCGCGAGCAACATGCTGGAGAAGTTGCGAGACAAAGAGGCTGACCTCAATACGCAGCTGGCGCAGGCTACGACGCAATTCGGTACCGGATACCCTAAAGTCGCCGAACTGAGCAATCAGGTCAAACAGGTGCGTACAGAAATCGCAGCCGAAGAAGTTAGAATGCAGCAGCAAATCCGCGATGAGTATTTGGCGGGACTTCAACGAGAGAACTTGCTGACCACCGCATTCAATCAGCAGAAGCAGGAGGCTAACCATCTCAACGAAAGCGCGATTGAGTACTCCGTGCTTAAGCGCGATGCCGAGGCAAACCGACAACTGTACCAGGATCTTCTGCAGCGACTCAAGGAAGCCGGTGTTAGCGCCGGTCTGCGATCGAGCAACATCCGTGTCGTAGACGTCGCACGGACTCCGACAAATCCCATCAAACCGAACGTGCCACGGAACATCGAGCTCGGCCTCATACTCGGGTTAGCATGCGGTATTGGACTTGCCTTCACCCTGGAGAGTCTCGACACCAGCATCAGGACTATGGAAGAAGTTAACGCGATTTCGACGCTGCCGGCACTGGGGACGATACCGCTGCAGTTTGCGAGTAACGGCTCCTTGCGTAAACGCCTCAAGTCGGTGT
This sequence comes from Acidobacteriaceae bacterium, assembly GCA_003136335.1. The sequence goes on from PLEA01000025.1 coordinate 5,108, forward strand.
CCATTGAGCCTGACAGCTCTGAATCGCCTGCTCTGGTCACTTATGCACGGCCGCGATCAGAAGCAGCCGAGGCCTACCGGTCGCTCCGCACTTCGATTCTCCTGTCTTCGTTTGGTGCCCCGCCCAAAGTGATACTCGTTACGAGTGCGTTGCCGCAAGAGGGGAAAACTACAATCAGTGCGAATTCAGCGCTGGTCTTGGCGCAGCGCGGGGACCGCGTATTGCTGATCGACGCCGACCTCCGTCGGCCCGGCATTGACAAACTGTTTGGTTTCCGCTCCCGCGGAGGCCTCAGCACGCTCATCACCGGAGGCGACAAATTCGAAGATGTGGTCGTTCCGTTTACGGATGTTCCAAACTTGTGGATTTTGCCAGCAGGCCCAATTCCACCACAGCCCGCCGAGTTGCTCGGCTCGACTGTCATGAAGGATTACATCGCCCGCTGGCGGAATGAGTTTGACCACGTCGTCATTGACACTCCTCCCTGCCTATCGGTGACCGACGCGGTCCTTTTGTCTCCTGAGGCGGACCGAGTCATCTTGGTCGCACGGGCGGGAAAGACAACAAAAATCGCCCTTCGACGCGCTTCTGAGTTGCTGTTGCAGGTCAACGCCAGGGTGATGGGGATTGTCCTGAATGCTCTCAATATGCATTCCGCGGAAGGGTACTACTACTACGGCGGTCGATACTCCGACCACTACTACAATGAAGAGTCTCGGAAAGAAAAAACCACAGAGACGGTCAGCAAAGTTTCTTGACGTGATTTCCTGATATTGCACGGAGCCGAGGCGGAAGTTCGCAACACCATTTGTCCTCTACCGGTACAGATTCAGATGCAGATTGAATTGCGGTCCCCACTTCGGCGGTTTTGTTTTGCAGGGGCCTGCTTGCTGGTCATCGGACTGTACCTGCCGTTGGCTGCGCGCGCATACCTAGCAGCCCACCTGGCGGCAAAGCCCGACTTGCCGAATATCCAAAGAGCTATTCGACTGGAGCCATCCGACGCGGAGTATCGCGCACTTCTCGGCCGAAATCTTGCTCTATCGGGCACAAGTCTAGACGATGCTATTTCAGATTATCGGACAGCCGTGCATCTGAATCCCTACGAGGCGCGGTACTGGCTGGATTTGGCAGGCGCCTATCAGGTGGCAGGGCGCATCGACGAGCAGGCACAAAGCGTAGAACAGGCAGTGGAATCGGACCCCACGACACCAAATGTCGCTTGGGAGGCAGCCAACTTCTTTTTGATCCAGGGGAATCTCGGCAAGGCACTTCCCTACTTCCGCACAGTCCTGGCAAATGATCCGGCTGCGGTTGACTCTGCCCTTCAGCTTTGCTGGCGGGCAACGGGAGATGCGAATCAGATGTTTGACCAAGCGCTGCCGCGAAGGGCCGATCTCTATTTGTCGTTCTTGCATTTGCTTGTGTCCAAACAGGAAGTCGTGGCCGCAGAAAACGCGTGGGATCACCTGATCGGATTGCAGCAGACGTTTCCGCCGAAGCTTGCATTTCCCTATTTTCGGCTGCTTATCTCGAATCAAGCGGTGCCCGCAGCGAAAACCGCATGGCAGCAAATGGCCCAAGTTGACCAAGAGCTTCAGCCGTATCTTCCTTCTCGTGAAAACCTGATCGTAAATGGAGGGTTCGAGGAGACCTTGCTGAACGGTGGATTTGACTGGTGGTACGAATCAAACCCGCATGCCGCGTTGGCCATAGACACGGATCAGTTTTACGGTGGAACACGATCTCTTTCCGTAACCTTCGATGGACGAAACGCCCCCGATGCTGGAATCGCTCAGTTCATCCCGGTCAAGCCGGACACTGACTACGAGTTCAGTGCCGAATCCAGAACCCAGGACATTGACAGTGCCAGCGGTCCACGCTTTGCAATCGCGGACGCCTACACCAACTCTTCTTACGTGCTCACCGATGATTTGCTGGGCACGAATCCCTGGCACAAGCAACAAGCACATTTCCGCACCGGACCCCGCACGAATCTGCTTTTCCTAAAAGTTGTCCGCCAGCCTGCGGCACCGCTGATCCGCGGCAAGCTTTGGATCGACGATGTCAGGCTAGTGGAGACAAATAACTAAGGATTGGGAAGTTGAAGATCTCATCATTTGTGGTTGTCGATACGACTGATTCTATTGATCTGGAGCGCCGTCGCGGTCGCGAGTCAGGAAGTCTGCAATGGGTGCTCGTTTTCGGCCTGTGCGCTCTTTTAATTTTCGCGGTTTTGGCGTTTGGTGCAGTCGAGGAGTGGTCGACATTCGCGTTCGAGGCCGGTGCGGCGATTCTTTTCCTTGTTTGGGCCGGAAAGCAGTTTTTTCCCGGGCAGGTGACGTTATCGGAAAACCCTCTATACCTACCAGCCTTGTTATTTTTCGTGCTCCTCCTCGCGCAGGTTGCTCTGCGCACCTCTGCCTATGGTTACGTCACTAAATACGAAGTATTGCAGTATGTCTCGTACGGAATTGTCCTGCTCATTGCAGCGGAATGTGTCCGAGAAGAAGCTGATCGTAAAAACTTTGCGCTGGCGCTGATTGTTTTCGGAGCGCTTTACGCCTTTTTCGCACTAGCCCAGGCACTGACCTCTGACGGCAAGTTCTTCTGGGTCTATACTCCACGATTCCATGGGGCAATTTATGGAAGCTACGTCAATCACGACCACTACGCCGGCCTGATGGAGATGCTAGTACCGTTTCCCCTGGTCGTTAGTATGGGCCATCTGCTGAGAGGGGGAAAACGAGCCTTGGTGGCCTTCTGCGCCGTATTGATGGCGAGCACGATCTTTCTTTCCGGTTCGCGCGGGGGAATGCTTTCTTTCGTTGTCGAAATCGTCCTGTTTGCCGCTCTCACCCTCGTACAGAGGAGAAATTCTCGTGTCGCACTCGGCTTGATCGCGGTGTGCGTCTTGGTTCTCGCTTTCTTGATTTTTCTAGGCAAAGGACAAGTGCTTGGCCGACTGGGCGACCTCGGCCCTGGGATCCGTTTGAACATGACCAAGGACTGCTTGAAAATGTTTTCGCACCGACCGGTGTGGGGATGGGGCCTGGGGACTTTTCCCACCGTCTATCCCGGTTACCGCAGCTTCTATACGAATCTATTCGTAAATGAAGCGCATAACGACTACGCGCAGCTCCTTGTGGAGACCGGTTTGCTGGGTTTCGGCCTGATGCTGTGGTTTCTCGAGCGTCTGTATCAGTACGGATTGCCGACCTCTCGCCGCTGGGAATTAAGATGGGATGGGGCGGTCTCTCTCGCCGCTTTGCTCGGATGTACCGGTATCTTGTTTCACAGCTTCGTGGATTTCAATTTGCAAATCCCGGCGAATGCTGCCATGTTCTATGTCCTCTCGGGATTGGCGGCTTCACCTTTGGCTAAAGTATCCAAGGCCGGCTGGTCGCGAGCCCCCGGGGATGAAGAAAGTAGACGTCGCACTCCGCCTGACAATGGCAACTCCTTGGCGCGGTCGATATAATCCTTCATCAACGTAAAGATGAGTGCTGTATTCGATATTCAACGTACGAACTTGTAGTGGGAATAGAGATTCGGAAAACGGAGCCAGCTAATCCTGGCCGAAGCTTGCTGCAACGAACCGAAAGCAGGAGGAGAAATGTCGCTGAAACACCTCATCATCTGGACTGTGCTGACAGTTTGTACCTTTGCGGCTCAGGCTGCAGCACAAAAGAATGAATTATCTGGAATCCTTGGACGTACCTTCATCAGCAATCAGGGCATCCTAGGTGCTCCCTCTTATGATCCCAACCTGCGCTTCGGCAATGGACTCACCTTCGAAGTGAATTATGCTAGGCGCCTCATGGATGGGCCTTTTTGGTCCCTGGCCGTAGAAGTCCCGTTCGTAGTGAACCACGACGAGGATCTGCACGCCGCCCAGAACTTGGTCCCCGGACAATACTCATCTTTTTTCATAACGCCCGCAGCGCGGTTGAATCTCTTTCCTCAACAGGCAGTTTCTCCTTGGGTGAGTTTTGGTGGGGGATTCGGCCATTTCGGTGAGAGTTCCACGCTTTTGTTTGGAGGATTGAACCCGGGCCAAACCGGGACTACCACAGGCGTACTCCAAGCAGGAGCCGGGCTGGATGTGAAGATTATCGGTAGGTTCAGTCTGCGGGGGGAGGCTCGAGACTTCTGGTCAGGCGTGCCCGACCTGAATGTGAACACGGGAAAAAGCCGCCAGCATAATATCTTCGTCGGTGGCGGCGTTGTTTGGCACTTCTGAGCCGAAACGCAATCAGGGTTTCCGCAACAACGTCTTGCCGTGGTGCGAAATCGTTAGCCCGGCGCAACTGCACGGGGTTGACGCGCAGACAGACCGCTGCGCGGCATGAGGCCCCCGGCGATCCCGCCACCGGGGCCATAATTCTCTGTATTGGAAAACGACATCTGAGGATCGCGCACGACTCACTCTAGGGTTTCATGGGATAGCCGGACTCACTGGATCGTCGCTCTTGACTAAAACCCACACTACCCCAGTGCCGATAAGGCCGGCGCCGATTCCGACTGCCCAA
>PLEA01000081.1 GCA_003136335.1 Acidobacteriaceae bacterium
TCTTGATGAACGCGGCACGCTCACGGTCGACCGTATTGACGAGCGTTTCTGCAGCGCCGTCGCTATTGTCTTGCGAAACCAGACGCCGTATTTTTTCTTCTCGAGAGGCATAGAGAAAGAACCGCAACGTGTCATCACGTGCTCGAAGGAAATGCTGTGATCCTCTCCCCACAATTACGCACTGTTTCGAGGCCGCAGCTTGTTCTACTACGCGCTCGGAGATCCGGACAATACTGTCGGCGTCGAGCACATCTACAGGCACGCTAGGGCTACCCTCGTAGCTCCCCAGCGCAAAGGACTTGAGCAGACGGTAGTAGAAGGGGTCCCGGCGCTCTTCACGTTTCTCAATTGCAGACTGCTCACAATGAGCGAGGCGGGCGATCTCTCCTGTGAGTAGTTGATCCCAAAGTTTCCAACCCAGTCGGGCAGCAAGCTTTTCGGCGATCTGAGCCGCTCCCGAGCCATATTCCCGCTCGATAGTGATGATTCGGATCACGATCTTTCCAGATGCTTAGATGCGGTTGCCGACGAAGTCGAAGCCTCAATATTTCCCCAGCAGCGCCTCGTAACGAACAGCCCCCAGGCACACAACTCGGTGACGGAGATCTCTGATGCAACATCCGCGGTCTTATGGCTTAAATCGGCGTGACTTAAGTTATAGCTAGCCGTTTGAGATCCCCTTACTCTTGCAACTGCAGCATCCGATGCCCGGGGCGCCCAGTAACGGCAGATCCCCGATCCACCAATGTTGAGCTTTCAAGACTGATGTATGCTTGCAGCGGTTTGACCTGGAACTCGCGATGCAACGATCATCGGCAGTGATAATCGTGGTGGTTCTTCTTGGAGTGATGATCGGCCTTGGCATCTGCACCTTCTTCTACGCCAAAAGGTATTCCTATCTGACGAACAATCCCGCGGCGTGTGCCAATTGTCATATCATGCAGTCGCGGCGTCAGCGGACGACCAGCGTCTCTCTCGAAGCGGGTTGGCAATGCGGACATGAAATCCACTCCCGTTAGTGAGCCATTTCCATCGCAACCGTGCGCGGAAATAGGATGTTGTTTTCGAGATGAATGTGGTGGTGAAGGTCAGTCTCGAAGGCAGCCAGGGCCTTGTAGAGTGTCCGGTAGCTGACGCAGGCGTCGGCAGGAGTAGAATAGCCGTTGCTGGCTTCCCGCATGGCGCGCAGCGCATTCCCGGCAGAATCGTGCTCGCGCTCCATCATGGAAACAGGGTTCTGCACTGTGCCAAACGGCGCTGGAACGATTGGATTCTTCTCGATGGTCGCTTCTTCCATCCTTACCACGTACGGAAACAGGACCATCTCTTCCTTCATCAGGTGAGTGGTCAATTCCTGGGCGAGGCCTCGGAAGATCCCGCGAATCTGTAAAAGCTCGGGGTGGTTCTTCCCATGGACGGAGCAAACCTTGTCGAAGAGCGGACCGAGGCGGGCGATTTCCTCGCGTGTGTACTTGTGGTGAGTGTTTTTGATGTGCGCGATCAGGTCAGCCAGTGCGTTTGTCTGCCAGTTGTGCTCTTCTTGCACGGCACGCGCCGACTGCTCAGCCATCTCCAAGGAATCCAGTACCTGATCCGTGTTCAGATTCGCAGCGCGGCAAGCGTCATCGAGCGACTTTTTGCCGCCGCAACAGTAGTCGATACCCAGCTTTTCAAACACTCTCGTGGAAGACGGGTTTTCCAGAGCTAATTCTCGTACAGTCTTTTCGGTAATAATACTCATTGCATCCTCCTGCGAGCCGGCTACATGCTTCCGACCACGCTTGGTGATTTGACATTACCGGAGCGAAGGGAAGCTGCCGATGACTTTTGTCACACTCGTCCCAGAGGCGCCTGATGCGCAAACAATGTTCAATTCGCAGCACGAACCGCGAAACGGGAAACAGTTCCGGTAGAGAAGCGTCAGCGAACTATTCTGCAGAGTGCTGTTCGGCTTGGAGAGCTTTCAGGTTGCAGATGGTCAAGCTGCGTCCGTCTATTTTCAACATTCCTTCCGCCTGGAGGCGGGAAAGATTACGGGAAACGAGTTCGCGTACGGTGCCAATCTGTGACGCGAGTTCCTGGTTACTGACGGGGAGGATGATTTCCACGCCCTCGCTCGTGCGCTTGCCTTCCTTCTCAGCTAGGCGCAGCAGGAAGGACGCTAGCCGGTGTCGCACCGTGGTAAATGAAAGTTCTTCGATAATTCCGACCAAGCGCCGGAGGCGCGCCCCCACTACCCGCAAGACCTTGAGTGCGACCTGCGGGTGCGCCAGACACAGGGCCTGAAAATCCTGTTTGCTGACGAACAGCAGAGTGGCATCGTCAATCGCGGCGACCGATGCCGGATAGTTCCCGCCATCGAACACGGGGAGCTCGGCGATGGAACTACCCGGTCCATCAATGCTGAGCACCTGTTCCCGTCCGTTGGCGGAGCTTTTGAAGATGCGGACGTGGCCAGTCTCAACCACATAGAGTCCGGAGCAGGGCTCGCCTTCACTGAAAACGATTTCACCCGCCGTGTAGCGGCGCGGAACCGCACGCTGCGTTAGGAAGGCCAGTTCGCCTTCCGCTAACCCTGAGAAAATCGCCACCTTAGCGAGCGTTTGCCCCGATGTGAAGTTGGCTTCTGTCACGGTGGCTATTGTACCGGACCAGCTCAGCTGGACGAACGAACTTCCGCGCCTGCTCCATGCGGGGACATCGGAGAAAACCCTTCCAGCTCAATAGCTCACGGTGCCGTGCCTTGGACCGCGTGGCGCTCTTCCTTTGTGCCTCCGGGCCACGAGATGGTGATCAGAAAAGCGCTCTCCTGTAGCGCCTCGACATCGTGACGTATTCCGTAGTCCAGAACTAGCAATTCCCCAGCAGTAACTTCCACCTTCTGGTCTGGCAGATGAACGCGGATCTTGCCTTGAAGCAAATGGATCGAGATTCTGGCATCCACGTGATGCTCATTCATCTGCGTGTTGGCCTTCATAAGGACGAGAACGATATGGAAGTCGGGGTATTTGGCGAGTGTCTTAGAACTGCGCCCGGTTTCCCGCTGCCACGAATCCTCATTTCTGAGTGGCTGTAGTTCCTTGGACAGATTGAATCGCAAGAGTGGTCTGGCCAAGTCTGGCAGTCTGGTCAAGGCCTTGCTGCTGGCGCTGAGTTTGTGAGTGGCTAGATTCCTCGCCATTGTTTTGTCCTCCAACAGAACTGGGGCCTTTCGGCGCTTGCGCTTCAAGACACCGAACAAGTCGCCTGGTTTATGACCGGATCATGGTTAGTACCATCTTGAAGCGCGTGATTGCCTTGACAGCGTGAGGCTTCTCGGCGGGCAACAAGACGATTTCACCAGCTGTGAGTGCTATCGGCTTACCAGCGACCGTAATCTCTGCTTCTCCTTCGATCGCCTGCACGAGGGCTGCGAATGGGGAGGTATGCTCCGTCAACGCCTGCCCTGCGTCAAACGCAAAAACCGTGACGTTCCCCTTCTCCCCCTTTAGAACAACTCGGCTTACGACGGATCCGTCCTGATAACTGACCAGATCGATAATTGGAAGTGATTGGGCTGCGGCAATTTCTGAACGTGTTGCAGTGGTTGAAGTCACCTTGTACCTCCTATGCTTGTTCCATATGGATGCGCGGCTGTTTGCCAGGACAATGGGAATCAATAATCTGAGTCGCTGTCACC
>PLEA01000170.1 GCA_003136335.1 Acidobacteriaceae bacterium
GATTCTCCCTTCCTGGCATCCATGAACCCCTACGTGACGCGAAAGTTTTGGATGTGTGGAGAAGAGATTCGGATACCCGCCAATTGGTTGATGGCGAAATAGACCGCCTCAGAAGCGCCAGACAATTCCAGTGGAGGCCCGGTAGTCGTTTTGGTAGGCGCTGGCGTAGTGGTCGTGCACATAGTCGCCTTGCAGTCGCCAGGAGAACCTCTTGAAGGGAAGTCTGTAATCGGCGCCGCCGCCAACGTCGATGGCGATTGGGTTATAGATGAAGCCATCCGAGTTAATGTGCCGGATGCCGGCCATGGCATGCACGAAGGGACGCCATTTGCCGTAGCTGAAGGAAATGCGCGGGCCTCCGAGGAAGATATATTGCGTAACTGGGATGGTACCCCGTCGATAGTAACCGCTGCCATCGAGCACCACTCCCAGGCGCGGAAAGCGGGTAAAGGGCAAGTCCTCGAAAGAGCCCTCAAAGCCGCGATAACTCTGCTTGTTGATAACGTCGGTGAGCTGGCCGTAAGAAACGCCAGCGTAGACGTTGCCGCTCGGAAGAAGTCCGTTAAATTGTGCTGCCATGGGAATCGAGAACCAGATGAAACTAACAAATGCCAATACAAAGGCAGCAGTCTTCGACACGAATTATTCCTCCCCGGCGGCGATGCCGGCAAAAAGTGCATTTTAATCAACGAAATCCGTTAGATGCAGTGTACCGGACGCCCAAGATGTCCCAGTCGCCAAAATTTGTTCCGGTCGAGGCCGGGTTTTGGGCCAAGTGAATGAAAATTAATCAAATTTTCATGGTGCCAAAACCAATCGACCTGCGTCTATCTATTAGCATGCAACCAATGGACATGAATTGGCAAATGAACGAGCAGCCGGGAGTTGCGGTTGCCTTTGAATGCCCCAAGGAGTTGAAGTTGAAACTCAGTCTGGAAACACGCAATTGTGGCGATGTGATCATCGTGCACTGCCAGGGTCGCATCGTGTATCGCGATGAAGCCGCCGCGCTGTCGCGAGTTGTGGGGGAAGCCCTGCAAGAGGCGCGGAAGTTGGTGCTCGACCTGAGTGGCGTGAGTTCGATGGACAGCGCCGGCATCGGAGAACTGGCCCTGCTGCAAACCTGGGCGCAGAGAAAGAACGTAAATCTGAAGTGTGCCGGACCGAATCCGCTGGTCAGGACTCTACTCGACCTTACCAATCTGGACTCGGTGCTGGAGGTGCATCCCTCTCTGGATGCGGCTCTAGCGTCGTTTCGCCAAGAGCGGGTTTGCGCCGACTGCTGAGCTAAACACTGATTTCTTCACGAAGGAGCAAAGTTCGCTTTGCTCCTTCGTGTTTTTGTAGCTTTGCGCATGGGAGTGGAGTACGTCGTTATATGTCGTCCCTATCGGGACTTAGTTACTCTTTTGTGGCATACCCAGGGCTTACGCCCTGGGGCAAAATTTTCCGCCGCTCCGCGGCTGGAGGCGCATGGACCCGGGTTGCATCTTCGCCAAATTGCGGCGAAGTTAGTTCTCGCGCTGGAAGCGGTAGCGTCCTTTGCGATCGGCAGACACCGCTTCAACTACTTTCAGAAATGCCCTGGCGGCGTGCGAAAGGTTCGCGTCTTTGCGGTAGATGAGGCGTAGCTTGCGTTTCAACTGCACTTCACGCACGGGAATTCCCACCAGTTCTCCTCTGGCTAACTCGGGCTCGACGCTGATTTCGGGAACAAACGCCACCCCATGTCCCATAGCGACGAATTGCTTGATGGCCTGCAGAGTGGGAAGCTCCAGGTCCATGTGAAGCGGTGTTTTGTGAGCCTTGAACAATTGCAAGACTTTCTCGCGGTAGGGGGACGAGACAATGTGAGCTACAAAAGATTCTGCGCCTAACTGACGGATGCTGATCTGTGGCGCGGAGGCGAGCGGATGTTTCGGTGGTACGACGAATACCAGCTCGTCCAGATATACCACCACGGAATGCAGGCTCGTTTCCTGCGGTTCATAGGACAATACGCCGAATTCGGCGGCATAGCGAAGGACGTCGTCGGGGATGTGACTGCCCAGAGCGCGTTCGACCTTAATCTTGATCATGGGATGCAGGCGGCGGAACTCGGCCAGCAATGGCAGCAGGTAAAGTACGGTGAATTCATTGGCTGCAATGACCAGCTTGCCTTTTTGCAGCTCCCGCAGTTCGGTCAGAGACTCGGCCGCTTCGCTCCGCAGGTTGATCAGCTTTTCGGCGTATTCGAACAGAACCTTGCCGGCGTCGGTGAGGACGCCCTCGCGCGAAGACCGGTCGAATAGAGCTTCGCCGAGCTCGTCCTCGAGCTTGCGAATGGTCTGGCTGACTGCCGACTGAGTGCGAAAAAGCTTCTCGGCGGCGCGGGAGAACCGGCGCTCGCGGGCTACCGCCAGGAATACTTCGAGTTGAGAAAGCTCCATGTGTCGGCTCCATTAACTAATTCTCAAGAAATCATTAGGAAAACTTATTATACAAGCGTAGCTAATGATTACTGAAGAATTATAAGTTTTGCTTCTACCGACAGCGCCCGTATCATAAAAGATCAGTTTATTTTTGAGGGAGTTCCATGACCGCAGAGCGAGCCCGCATCACGGTTTTTGACACGACTCTTCGCGACGGGGAACAGTCGCC
>PLEA01000367.1 GCA_003136335.1 Acidobacteriaceae bacterium
GTGATGGAAGCGATCATCGAAGAGAGCGTCACCGCCCTCGCGGGCCAAAAGGGCCGGCACGACCCGAACCGGAGCGCCGTCCGTCACGGCACTGAAGCCGGCTCGGTGGCACTCGGCGGTCGCACCGTGCCGGTCCGCCGGCCCTGGGTCCGCACCGCCGACAGGACCGCCGAGGTGGCGGTGCCCGCCTACGAGCTGTTCTCCTCGACCGACGTCCTCGGGGCGATGGCGCTCGAGCGCATGANNACGTCGAAGTCGGCCATCTCCCGCCGGTTCGTCGCCGCCACCGAGACGGCGCTGGCGGACATGCTCGCCGCTGACCTGAGCGAGCTCGACCTCGTGGCGCTCATGATCGACGGCGTGCACTTCGCCGATCACCTCTGTGTCGTCGCGCTCGGGATCGGCATCGACGGCACCAAGTACCCGCTCGGGGTGGCCGAGGGCGACACCGAGAACACCACCGTCGTGCGGGATCTCCTGGCCGGACTTCGCTGCCGGGGGCTGGACACGGCCCGACCGATCCTGTGCGTGCTCGACGGAGCCAAGGCCCTTGTCGCCGGCGTGAAGGCGGTGTTCGACCAGCCGGTGATCCAACGCTGCCAACTCCACAAGATCCGCAACGTCGAGTCGAAGCTGCCGAAGGCGCTTGCCTCAAGCGTGGCAAAGAAGATGCGGGCCGCCTACCACGACCCCGATGCACTGGCCGCCGAGGCGACGCTCGAGGCCGAGGGCCGCGGCGAGAACCTCATGGAGTTCGTCGCGCAGATGCGCGAGTACGAGCGCGAGGCGGAGGAGCCGTCGCTGCATGGATTCCTGGAGCGGGTCGCGCTGGCCTCCGACGTCGACGGATACGATCCGGAGAAGGGGGCGATCTCGCTCATGACGGTGCACACCGCCAAGGGGCTGGAGTTCCCGGTGGTCTTTCTGACCGGCCTCGAGGAGCGGATCTTCCCGCACGCCCGCAGCGTCGACGACGACTCCGCCGTCGAGGAGGAGCGCCGCCTCTGCTACGTCGGCATGACTCGCGCCATGGACCAACTCATCCTGACGCGCGCCGTCTATCGCCGGAGATATGGCACCGACCTGCCCGAAGCCAGCGTCCCCTCGCGCTTTCTCGAGGAAGTCCCCGCGCCGCTGATAGAAGAACTAGGAACGCGGCGTGCCAGCAGCGCTCGTGTAGGCACGAGCCGTGTGGGCGCGGGCGACTCGCCCGCGCGGTCGCGCAGCGACGAACATGTCTCGACGCACTATTCCTACGAAGACGAAGACCAGAGCGCCGCCTGGCAAGGTCGCGGAGCCCCCGCAGCGCAAAGCCGCCAAAAGCCCACCGCGCCGGCCCGTCCTTACAACTCCATCGACAACATCGCCGAGTTCTTCGCCAGCCGCGGCAAGAAGTTCAGCGTCCCCAAGCATGTGGTCGAAGAGCCCACCGGCAAGCGGGGATTCCGCCCCGGTCAGAAGGTTCGCCATCCAAAATATGGCGAAGGCACGGTCTACCAGCGCGAAGGAGAAGGCGAAGAAGCCAAGATTACGGTACAATTCCCTCGCTTCGGATTAAAGAAACTGGTCGAGAAGTACGCCCAGTTGGAGAGGGCCTAATGCAATTTAGCAATTGGGGAATTGTGTAATTTGGTAATTTTGGACTTGGGTAATCTTTGATCGCCCCGTTAAGGCTGCGTTTCAGATTACCCAATTGCACAATTACAAAATTACTCAATCCAAGAAAGCATTCATGGCAAACACATCCAAGCTAACCAAAGAAGAACGCAAGAAATCTAAACGCACCGCCCGCAAGAAGCGCAAGGCGGAAAAGCCGCTCAAGCCCCGCGATTACGCCCGCGGATCCAAGAAGCCCAAGGTCAAGAAACTGGCTCGCGGCCAGGCGAAGCGGTAAGGCAGCAATTGGCATAAGGCACTTGGCACTTGGCCGGTGTGGTTCCAGGAATTGCCGGGAACCCAAACTGGCTAAATGCCAGGTGCCAATGGCTAAAGGCTAGATTTCAGGAGACCACAACCGCTTGTCACAACTCACGGAACCCGCTGCCGTCATCCGTACTTCCGACCGCCAGGTTTTCTGTTGCAAGTCCATCGACAAGCTGATCTCGGAATCCGAATCCCCGGGCCAGCGACTGCAAAAAACACTCGGCCCGTGGTCGCTGACGGCGCTGGGCATCGGCGCCATCATCGGCTCGGGCATCTTCGTGCTCACGGGCACCGCCGCTGCTGGAGAATATTTTCAGGCTCCGTCGATCCTGCACGCGCAGGTGCTCGACATCATCGTCAACTTTCTGCGCGGCGGCGGCACCAGCGCCGTGCTCATGCATGGGCGCCCGCCGGCGGGCCCGTCTATTGCGATTTCATTCCTTCTCGTCGCCATCGCCTGCAGTTTCGCTGGCCTCTGCTATGCCGAACTGGCATCGATGATCCCGATCGCCGGCAGCGCCTACACTTATTCCTACGCGACGCTCGGCGAAATCTTTGCCTGGATCATCGGCTGGGACCTCATCCTCGAATACGTGGTCAGTAACGTGGTCGTGGCCATCGGTTTCAGCGCCTATACCAAAGCGCAACTCGCTTCGTTCGGCCTCAACCTGTCCGACCGATGGTCGACGCCCGTTTGGGAGTCCGGGCACTGGACGGGCGCTTACTTCAACGTCCCAGCCTTCCTCATCATTTTCATTCTTACCGTGCTTCTGGTGCGCGGCATCCGCGAATCGGCCAAGGCGAACAACATTATGGTCGCCGTGAAGATTGGCGCGATCCTGATCTTCCTCGTGGTGGGCGGAGCGCTGGTGCACACCAATAACTGGAAGCCGTTCGCGCCCTCCGGATTCGGCGGCATCGTGACCGGAGGCGCTATCGTCTTCTTTACCTACATCGGCTTCGATTCCGTCTCCACTGCGGCCGAGGAGGCGAAGAATCCCCAGCGTGACTTGCCCTTCGGCATCATCGCTTCTCTGATTGTTTGTACGGTGCTCTACATCGGCGTCTCCATCGTGCTGCTGGGCATGATGAAGTACACGACCTTCGTCTCCGGCGAAGCCGCCCAGGCCCCTGTGGCCTACGCGCTGAAGGTGCTCGGCGCCAGCCGCTGGTCGCGATCCATCATCGTGATCGGCGCGCTGACTGGCATGATCTCGTCGTTGCTGGTCTTTCAATATGGCCAGGCCCGCATCTGGTACGCCATGTCGCGGGACCGTCTGTTCCCAAAGATGTTTTCCCTTGTTCATCCCAAGTTCAAGACGCCGCATGTGTCCACTTGGATTGCCGGATTCGTGGTCGGCATCCCCTCGGGAATTTTCGCCATCAGCGACGCCGCCGACCTGTCGAACATCGGCACGCTGTTCGCGTTCGTGCTGGTCTCGCTCGGAGTGATTATCCTGCGCCGCACGCAGCCCGACCGTCCGCGCGTCTTCAAAGTCCCGCTGGTTCCGTGGTTCCCGCTGATCTCGATTATCCTGTGCGGCGGCCTGATGACCGGCCTTACGGTCATCACGTGGCTGCGCTTCGTGATTTGGCTTGGGCTCGGCCTGCTGATCTACATCTTCTATAGCCGCCATCGCAGCGAGTTCGCGCGGAAGTAGCAAATCTAAGCTGTCAGCTTTCAGCCCTCAGTCAAACCACTCTGTCATCCTGAACGAGGCAGACCGATTTCGCGCACGCGAATCGGTCTGCGTAGTGAAGGACCCCTGTACTCCTTCGCCACCAATGTCCTCAAAGGGAGTTCTCAATCGAAATCTGGCATCCGCTTCCTACTTCGTCCACGCGCCCGCCAGAAATACATACCGCTCCCGCAGTTCATCCTTGTGCGCCGTGGATTTTATGTCCAGAAAAATCACTGGCCATCCGTCAGCTGCTGAATACACGGGCCACTTCGGAAGACCCGGCCCATTGGGATCGCCGCTGCGGGCAAAGTTCGCCCAATATTTCTGCATCTCCGCGCTGAGCTGACGGTCTTCCGGTCTCCACGCAATCCCGGCTTTGGAATCGAGCTGGCCAAACACATACTCAATCTCCGACGAGTGGAACGCGCCCCGTGGCGGGCCCTTCGGATCCGACGGAGGACCCAGGTCGAAGCGGTAGCGATAGATCGGCTGCTTACCCGTCCTGGCCTGCGATTCCATCCATTCCCACGTGGAGAATGCAATAAAGCGGTCGCCCGCGAAATCCTCCGCGGAACGCAGCGCATGTTCGTCGGTGTCAGCGGGATAAAGTCGAACAAAATCCGCGGCCTTCTCGCCGAACTCTTTTTGCGCCGTGGCCTTCAAGCTGTCCGCTGTCGACTTCTGCGGAGAGAACGCGATTTCGAAGCTGCCTTCGTCGTGGTTCCAGCCCGCAAGCAGCGGCACGTCGTTCTGTTTCCCTGCCGCAAATATAGCCGGCACCGATTCCGGCAGAAAATATCCGTCCACGTCCGGATCGAAATCAAAGCCCTGGGACTGGGGCGGCGCGAATGCATCCAGCAGTTTCTGCGCCGGGACGGCCCGCAACTCGGCCAGCGTGCTCACTCCTAATTTCGCGCTGACAACCTTTACATCCTTCTCTTCCCGGACCGACCGCGGCTCAAATGCGAGACCTCCACTGAAGAACGCGCCTCCGCTCTCTCCAATTGCCTTCCGAAAAAGGCCTTTGGCAAGGGGAGAGGCCATCTGCGCGCTGACCGAGAATGATCCCGCGCTTTCTCCGAAGATCGTCACATTTGCCGGATCGCCGCCGAAAGCCGCAATATTGTCATGCACCCACCGCAGTGCCGCCACTTGGTCGAGCAATCCGTAATTGCCGGCTGCATTTCGTCCCGACTCCTTCGCGAGTTCCGGATGCACAAAAAATCCGGAAATTCCCAGGCGGTAATTCATACTCACCACGATCACGCTCTGCTGCGCCAGAGTTGTGCCATCCTGCCGCGCCTCAGACGTCGAGCCCGCGACAAATCCTCCGCCATAAATCCAAACCATTACGGGCAGCTTCGCCGCGGAGGGCTTCGCCGGGATCCAAACGTTCAGAAACAGGCAGTCTTCGCTGCCGCCGGCATCGCGAAAGCTCATGTCGCCAAATACTTTTCCTTGCATGCAATGCGTGCCGAACTCCGTGGCTTTCCGCACGCCGCTCCATTTCGCGGCGGCCGCGGGCGGCTTCCAGCGCAGATCGCCCACGGGCGGCGCGGCATAGGGGATTCCGAGAAACGCGTGGACCGCGCCGTCTTCCTTGCCCTCGACCATGCCTGCATCGGTTTTCACCAGTGGCACTGACGACGTCCCAAACAAGGCTAATGGCGCGGCCAGCATGGCCCACACAACCAGCGACCTGCGGACAATCTTCGCGTTCATATGCTCTCCTGGTTGAGATTCAAGGACACCGGATTGTAACGGAAAATCGTTAGCACGAAAGATCGCTCCCTCGCAAATCCTTCGGCGAGAATCTACAATCAGAGGGATGACTTCCGTGTCCCTGCGTCCACCCAATGCTTTTATCCGTCAACTCCCCAAGGCGGAGCTGCACTTGCACCTCGAGGGTACGGTTGAGCCCGCAACGTTGCTCGAACTCCGCAAGCTCCACGGTGAACATGCCACCCTCGCCGAGGTCGAAGCTCTTTACGGCTACAGCGATTTCCAAAGTTTCCTGATGGCCTTCAAGGCAGTCAGCGCGCACCTGCGTGGGCCAGACGACTACGAACTTATTACCTACCGCCTGATGCAACGGCTGAAGGAAGAGACCGTGTTGCACGCGGAGGTCTATGTTGCGGTCGGGGTCTGCCTCTTTCGCAAACAGGATTTCGCCGCCATCTTCGAGGGTCTGGAACGTGGACGCGCACGCGGCACGCGGGACTTCGGCATTTCGTTGCTGTGGATCTTTGATGCCACCCGCCACTTCGGAGTCGAGGAAGCACAAAAAGTTTTCGAACTCGCGGCGCGCTACCGGGACCGCCACGTCGTCGGCATTGGCATTGGGGGCGACGAGCTCAAGGCGCCGCCTGAACTTTTCCGCAGCGTCTACGCGTACGCCGCCGATCATGGCATGCGCCTGACGGCGCATGCGGGCGAGACCGGCCCTCCTGAGTCCATCTGGGGAGCGCTCAACCTGCCCGCCGAGCGAATTGGCCACGGCCTTAGTGCCGCGCAGGACGCCGACCTGATCGAAGAACTCGCCCAGCGCCAGATTCCAGTAGAGCTCTGCATCACCAGTAATCTCCGCACCGGAGTGTGCAAGGCGGTGGCCGAGCATCCCACGAAGAATTATTTCGACCAGGGACTTATGATCACGCTCAACACCGACGACCCGGCGCTGTTTGGCACCACACTGTCACGCGAATACCAACTTGCCCAGGAAACTTTCGAATTCAGCGATGAGCACCTCCGCGAATTAGCCCGCAATTCATTCGAAGCTTCTTTTCTGCCCGCAGAAAAAAAGCTCGAACTCCTGAGCCTGTTCGATGCGGCCGCCGCGAGGTGACAGGCTGGATATGAATTTAGAATCCAAAATCAACCTACGAATTCCGCTTTAATTGAGAACTGAGAACGGAAATGCCAATCCGCCCGATCCTCCAACTCGGCGACCCACTCCTGCGGCAAAAGGCCATCATGGTCGATGACCCGACGGTGCGCGAGATTCACGATCTGGTCCGCGATCTCGCGGACACGCTCGCTCACTGGCGCTCCGCAACTGGCTACGGACGCGGCATTGCCGCTCCCCAACTTGGCGAGTTGCAGCGCGTCATTTTTCTCAAACTCCCGGAAGCCGAGCCGTGGCCGCTCATTAACCCGGAGATCATCGAAGCGAGCGAAGAAAAAAGTATTGTCTGGGACGCCTGCCTGAGTTTCCTTTCGATCTTCATGCAGGTCGAACGCCACCGCCGCGTGACAGTGTGCTACCAGAATCTGAATGGTGAAAGGCTCGAATTAAAAGCAGACGACAACCGCAATCTTTCCGAACTCCTGCAGCACGAAATCGATCACCTCGATGGCATCCTGGCGATCGATCGCGTCGTCAATCTCAACACCATCTGCACCCGCGAAGAATTCGAAAAGCGTTACCGCGACGCGAGTCCCTACGCGGTCGCTCCAGTTACAATCAAGAGCTGAATAGGTCTTAGGTCTTGGGTTTTAGGTGTTAAGTCTTAGGCAAAGTTTGAAGTTGCGCAGAGACTGAGAGACGACATCGCCAAAGACCCAATACCTTTAAGACCGAAGACCAAAACTGATGTTACACATCGGCATTGTCGCATCCAGCGCGGAAGGCGCCGCGCTCTGCTATCGCACCATCTGCGTTGAGGGCGCGGAGTTGCTCGGTCCCTACAATCATCCCGAAGTGTCGATGCACGGGCATCCTTTCGTCCAATATAAGAAATGCATTGATGCAACTGATTGGGTCGGAGTCGCAGAACTCATGCTCTCCTCCGCGGAGAAGTTGGCCAAGGCCGGCGCCGACTTTCTTATCGCTCCCGTCAACACCGTGCACCAGGCTTTCGATCTGGTTGAGCACCGCTCCCCGCGCCCCTGGCTGCACATCGCGATTGAAGTCGCCAATGAAGCCAGGCGCCACGGTTACAAACGCCTCGGAGTACTCGGCACGCGTTCCTTGATGGACGGTCCGGTTTACCGCGACACGTTGAAGGACGCTGGTATCGAGCAGCGCGTTCCGGGCGTGGAACAGCGGGAGCGCATTCATCGCATCATCTTCGATGAACTGGTCCAGGGAAATTTCCTGTCTCGCACGCAGGCGTATTTCACAGAGGTGATTCGCACGCTCAAAGATGAGGGCTGCGACGCGGTGGCACTCGCCTGTACTGAAATCCCGTTACTGATGACGCCGGAGTCTTCCCCGCTTCCCATGCTCGACTCTACGCGCATACTGGCCAGAGCCGCCCTGCGCAAGGCAGTGGAAGGCTAGCGAAGGGAGGGCAACTTCCTATCGCGGTCATCCCCGCTGACCTGGACCGCGCCACTCGCGTCGCTGCCCTTAAACAAAAGCATAACCTGGGCCACGCCGATGCCTTCGCCGCCGAACTGGCCATGGAACGCGGGATGACACTCGTAAAGGCAAGGCCGCATGTTTCGAGGGGGGAGCAGCCGCTATCTGCCAGTGACGACTCTCAGGCCCCCGCTGCGTCCTGCCCGCCCAGTGGCAGGAAATACTGCGTACCCTTGATGGGCTCGGTAACTTTGCGCAGCAGTTCCTGCAAGTCTTCGTTGCGATCGACGAAATCAATCTCTGACGTATTGACGATCAGCAAGTCCGAAGATGTGTAGTGAAAAAAGAAGTGCTCGTAGGCCTTGACCACTTCTGCCAGATAATCGTCGCTCACCGCCCGCTCGCCCGGTGCATTCTTCTTCTTGAGCCGCTTCTTCAGCACCTCGGGCGTAGCCTGCAAATAAATTACGAGATCCGGCGTGGGCAGTTGGTCGCGAAAATGGTTGTAGTAGCGGTTATACGTGTCCAGTTCCTGGTCGGTCAGATTGAGGCAGGCAAACAGCTTGTCTTTTTCGAAGATAAAGTCGGAGACCACGATTTTCTGCGACCGCGGTCCCAAGTCGAGCGCCTGCAACTGCTCGAAACGTCGCACTAGAAATGTAAACTGCGCCTGAAACGCCGCCCCGCGTTCGCCTTCATAAAAAGAGTATAGAAACGGATTGCTATCGGGCTCCATCACCCGTTGCGCGTTCAACCGCTCGGCTAGAATGCGCGCCAGCGTGCTCTTACCCACTCGAATGGGCCCTTCCACAGCAATGTACCGGGGCAGTTCAAAAAGATTGGCCATGAGTTCGTGCGATGTCTCGGAATTGGAAGGATATCTTGGTTGCGCCTCACTGGCAATTGCGGGAAGAGTTAACAGCCCCCTATTGCTGATTTCTTGATTGTTGATTGCTGAATGAAAGCTCCGAAGGGAATCCGCAATCAGAAATCATCCATTAACAATTACAATTCTTCCATGCTCGGAGCCGTGCTAGCCGGAACAGGCGCCGCAATTGCCGTCGCCGCTGGATATCAATCGATGGCGCCGACCGGGCAGTGGTACGGCAGCACCTTTACCGGCCTCGCCCGCGGGACAAGACAAATCGCGCTTACCTATGACGATGGCCCCAATGACGCGCACACCATGCGTTTGCTGGAGGTGCTCGCCAGGCACGAAGTACACGCGACTTTTTTTCTGATCGGACGCTACGTTCAACAGCTACCCGAAATCGCCCGCCAGATCGTCAAGGCCGGCCACATTGTCGGCAACCACACGTTCACCCATCCGCTGCTGATCTTCAAAAGCGCGGCTGAAATTCGCCGGGAAGTCTCCGGCTGTCGCTCCGCCCTGCAGGACGCCGTCGGCGGAAATTTCAATCTAATCTCCAATCTCTTTCGGCCTCCATTCGGCGGCCGTCGCCCCGGCGTGGTGCGCATCGCGCGTGAATTAGGCCTTGAGCCAGTGATGTGGAATGTGACAGGCTACGACTGGAGCACGCCTCCATCGGGGGTGATCGAAGAGAAGGTGGCAAAGCAGATTCGCGGCGGCGACGTAATCCTCTTGCACGACGGCGGTCACAAACACATGGGCGCCGACCGGTCCCAAACAGTTCTGGCGACGGATCGGCTGATCAAGCGCTACAAGTCGGAAGGCTACGAGTTCGTGACGATCCCGGAAATGATGAAATGATGACCCGGCCGCGGGCCCAAGCG
>PLEA01000213.1 GCA_003136335.1 Acidobacteriaceae bacterium
AGGGATGCGAGCCAAACGCGCGATTTATTCGCCCGCAAAATGCGCGGGCGATTCGCGCGGCTCGCCCAGATCCTTCGTCGGGCAAAATGCGCCCGCCTCAGGATGACAACGCTGATTCAATGCTCAATCTGTGCAGGCTGGGTGCATGCCAGTTTACGGGATAGATGCTCCCGTTGACAATCTCACTTATCTCCCTTAGCATCAATCACTTGAAGGACTATCTTGACCCTGCACCCGGGAGTGCCTTGTGATTAAGCTCGACATCATCAACGAAGTGGTGGCCAAGACCGGCATCACCAAGACCAAGGCCGAGTTGGCCGTGGAAACCGTCTTCGAGAGCATGAAGAAGGCGCTGGCCGGCGGCAATCGCATTGAACTGCGGGGATTTGGAGTGTTCAACGTGCGTCCGCGCAAGACCGGAATCGGGCGCAACCCGCGCACTGGAGCCGAAGTGTCCATTCCGCCGGGAAGGGCCGTGCGCTTCAAGCCGGGGAAAGAATTGCAGTCGATCGACTGACAGACTTCCCACAAGGCGAAGCAAATCTCTTCCGAGAACAGCGGCCTCCACTCTGCATTTTCTCCGCTCGTAGTAGCATCAAAGAAGGGACCCATCTTCGGGTCCCGGCCGAAGAATCATGTCGGAACTTAATTCCCCGATTCCCACTTCCACGATCGAGTACTACCGCCCGCGGCCGTACCCCATAGCACGGCCGCCTCGGGAGCGATATTGGCTGCACGCGCTATTGCTGGTTGCAACCTGCTTCACCACGCTGGTGGTGGGCGCGCGGATGGAGTTCAACTTCCTGCACAATTTGCCTCCATTTGCCGCCGGCGATGAATGGCTTCCATTCTTCCCTCTGGGGTGGGTGATTGCGAAACCGTCGCGCCTACTGCTTGGGATTCCTTTTTCCGCGACGCTGCTATTCATTTTGCTTGCGCATGAGATGGGACACTACGTGTTTTGCCGATATTACAGAGTGCGCGCAACTCTTCCTTTCTTTATTCCCGCGCCGACGTTGATCGGAACGCTGGGAGCGGTGATCCGCATTAAGGCGCCGATCCGTTCGCGGGCCGCATTGTTCGACATCGGCATTGCAGGGCCGATCGCGGGATTTGTCGTGGCCGTCATTACTCTGGCTGTCGCGATGATGCTTTCGAAGCCGCTCGTCCCCGGCATGGGACCGTCTGATCTGCAATTAGGATTTCCGGCGATCTTCCAGGTCATGCATAGCTGCATGCGCATGGTTGCTCCGAATAATGCAATTGCCGCATTGCCGCTGACTCGAATCTATCTGCACCCGACAGCAGTGGCCGCATGGGTCGGCATGTTTGCGACGGCGCTGAACCTGCTGCCCAGCAGCCAGTTGGATGGCGGACACATCGTGTATGCGCTGGCGCCGCGGGTGCATCGGGTGGTTTCGTGGATCACGGTGATCGTACTCGTCTATCTGGGACATCGGTACGTGGGATGGCGAGTGTGGGCAGGCTTGCTGGTTGTGATGAATGTGCTGACTTACCGACAGCGGCAAGCTCCGGAATATCCTTTGCTTCCTGCCAGTCGCTGGGTCCTGGCATTGCTGGCAGTGATCATGCTGGCGCTGACCTTCACGATCTCGCCGTTCCAGATGAGCTGGCGATAATTCGGAGCGGCTAAAGCTGCGGCGGTCGAGCCTTGAGCCAAAAGCTAAGAGCCCACAGCCAAGAGCTGTTTTTTTTCACATCAACCACAGTGCGTCCACATCTACGATCACCTGGGTGCGCGGAATTTTATTTTGTGCGGCGTGCGCCAGCATCGCACGCAGGGTGGTGTTGAGCTTTTCGCGGCTGGGGGACTTGAGCACGAAGTGGTAACGATAGTCGCGCTTTAAACGCATGATGGGAGCGGGCGCGGGGCCAAGCACGCGCACGCCTTCGTGGCGAGTCGCTTCGAACCATTTTCCCAAAATTCCCGACCACTGCAAGGCGTCGTCGAGTTTGTCGCTGCGCACCAGCACGTTGGCCAGTGCGGAATACGGCGGGTAGTGCATCCAACTGCGGAATTGCAGCTCCTTTTCATAGAAGCCGATGAAGTCGTGGCGGGCGGCATACTGCACGGCGTAGTGATCCTGGAAATAAGTTTGCAGCACAACTTTTCCGGGAGTCTGACCGCGTCCAGCGCGTCCGGCGACTTGGGTCAGCAACTGGAACGTGCGCTCGGCGGCGCGAAAGTCCGGCAAGCCGAGCGCGACATCGGCTCCGACCACGCCCACCAGCGTCACGCCGTGAATGTCGTGGCCTTTGGCGATCATCTGCGTGCCGACAAGCAGATCGAGTTCGCCTTCGTTCAGGGCATTCAACGCTCGCTCGAAATCCTGGTGGCTGCGAACGGTGTCGCGGTCGAGGCGGGCGATGCGCGCCTGGGGGAACATGCCGTGGAGCAACTCTTCGAGTTTTTCTGAGCCAGTGCCGAGAAAATAAACATACTCACTGCCGCAGTACACGCACGCCTTCGGCACCGGCGCCGTGTAGCCGCAATAGTGGCAGACCATTTTGTGCTCGCGCTTGTGATGGGTGAGCGCGATGGCGCAGTTCTGGCATTCGAGCTTTTTGCCGCAGGTGCGGCAGAGGACGACTGGAGAATATCCGCGGCGGTTGAGCAGCACCATGACCTGCTCTTTGCGCTCGAGGCGATCTTTGATCTCGGAGGCCAGCTTGCGCGAGATGACTTGCTCGTGGCCGGTTTCCTGAAACTCCTGGCGCATGTCGATAATTTCGACTTCGGGCAGCGGCCGTCGCTCGACGCGATCGGGCAACTCGACCAGCGCATACTTATTTCTCTTCGCATTGAAATAAGATTCCAGCGACGGCGTTGCCGAGCCCAGCACGACGACAGCATTCGCCATTTTGGCGCGCATCACGGCAATGTCGCGGGCGTGGTAACGCGGCGTTTCTTCCTGCTTGTAGGAGGAGTCGTGCTC
>PLEA01000117.1:0-9746 GCA_003136335.1 Acidobacteriaceae bacterium
CACCAGGAATTCACTCCGGTGGACACGACCAACATCCTCTTCATCTGCGGCGGGGCATTCGTGGGGCTCGATAAGATCATTGCCCGCAGAATTGGCAAAAAGTCTCTCGGCTTCCGCGGCGGCGAAGATGCGGAACAGGAAGATGGCACCAACCCGAAAAAACGCACCCAGGAATTGTTGACCGAGATCCAACCGGAAGACCTGATCAAGTTCGGGCTGATTCCGGAATTTGTGGGCCGCCTGCCGGTGGTGGGCATGTTGGAAGATCTCGACGAGTTCGCGCTCATCGAAATCCTGACCCGGCCCAAAAATGCCATCGTCAAGCAATACCAGCGGCTGTTTGAGTTCGAGAATGTGCGGCTGAAGTTCAACGACGAAGCTCTGCGGGCGATCGCGCGCCAAGCCATGGCGCGCAAGGTGGGGGCGCGCGGGCTGCGCATGATTCTCGAAGAGCTCATGCTCGATCTGATGTTTAACCTGCCCAGCCAGAAGAAAGTAAAAGAGTTTGAAGTGACGCGGGAAATGGTGGAAAAGCGCAGCGCCTCGTTTGCCGCGGTGATGGAGAAGGCAGGGTAGGTACGTCGTTGGTCGTTGGTCGTTGGNNGGCTGTTCATCCCAGGGAGACTCCGTGACCACATCGAAGGAAAAGTTCGAATCTAAGAAGCTGCCCATGATGCCGATCCGGGACGTGGTCATTTTTCCCTTCATGATGACTCCGTTCGTGGTAGGCCGCGAATCGAGCGTACGGGCGCTGGAAGAAGCGCTGGCGGCGGACAAGAAGATTTTCCTGGCCACCCAGCATGACGCCTCGATCGATGAGCCCAAGGCGAATGAGATCTACCAGGTGGGCACGATCGTCAACATCGTGCAGAGCCTGAAACTGCCTGACGGCAACATCAAAGTTCTCGTCGAGGGTGTGGAGCGCGGCAAGATTCTGCAGGTTGTCGACACGGACGGCTTCATGCAGGCCACAGTCCGGGTTGCGCGCTACGCGACCGAAGGCAATCAGGCGCTCGAAGCCGGCATGCAGCGCGTCACCACCCTGTTCGAGCAGTATGTGAAGTTGTGCCAGGCTCTCAATTACGAAACCATGATTTCGGCCGTGCGCATGGAAGATCCGGCCAAGCTAACCGACGTGATCTCCGCCAACCTGCAACTCTCTATTGAGGAGAAACAGGAACTGCTGGAAATTTTCGATCCGGCCGAGCGCCTGACCCGCATTGCCGACGTGCTCGACATTGAGATCGAGAAGTTGAACGTGGACCGCACCATCCAATCGCGCGTCAAGCGCCAGATGGANNCTCAACGAGAAGATCAAGGCCATTCAGAAAGAATTGGGGCGCGGAGAAAAGAGCGAATTCGACGAACTGAAGAAGAAGATCGACTCCGCGGGCATGCCGAAGGAAGTGAAAGACAAGGCCCTGCAGGAATTGAAAAAGCTGGAAGCCATGCCGCCGATGTCGGCCGAGTCCACGGTTTCGCGCAATTATCTTGACTGGCTGCTGGCCGTGCCGTGGAAGAAGCGCTCCAAGGAAATCCGGAATATTTCCCGAGCCGAGAAAGTTCTGAACGAAGATCATTATGGGCTGGAGAAGATCAAGGAGCGCATCCTCGAGTTTCTGGCGGTGCGGCAACTGGTCAAGAATCCCAAGGGCTCGATATTGTGCTTTGTTGGGCCTCCGGGCGTAGGCAAGACTTCGCTAGGGATGTCGATTGCCAAGGCCACCGGGCGCAAGTTCGTCCGCATGTCGCTGGGCGGCGTGCGCGACGAGGCCGAGATTCGCGGCCACCGGCGCACTTACATCGGCGCACTGCCCGGACAAATCATCCAGATGATGAAGAAGTCGGGCACCAAGAACCCGGTCTTCATGCTGGATGAGGTCGACAAGATGTCGATGGACTTCCGTGGCGATCCCTCGGCGGCGCTGCTCGAAGTGCTCGATCCCGAACAAAACTTCATGTTCGTCGATCACTACCTCGACGTGGAATACGATCTGTCGCAGGTGTTTTTCGTTGCCACCGCGAACGTGATGCACACCATTCCCGCAGCGCTGCAGGACCGCATGGAAGTGCTGCGCCTGCACGGCTACACCGAGCAGGAAAAAGTCGAAATCGCCAAGCAGTTCCTGGTAAAGAAGCAGATGCTAGCCGCGGGCCTGTCGGAAAAGAACATCAAGTTCACCGACGACGCCATTACCAATCTCATCCGGTCGTACACCCGGGAAGCGGGAGTGCGGAACCTGGAGCGCGAAATCGGCAACGTCTGCCGCAAAGTGGCGCGCAAGGTCGTGAAAGAAGGCGAGAACTATTCCATCGCGGTCACCGGTGCGAACGTCAACGACTTCCTCGGGGTCATCAAATTCCGTGACACGCTGGCTCATGAGAAGAGCGAGATCGGACTGGTTACCGGACTGGCCTGGACGGAAGTCGGCGGCTCGATCCTGAGCACCGAAGCGAGTGTGGTCGACGGCAAAGGCAAACTCACGCTGACAGGCAAGCTGGGCGACGTGATGCAAGAATCGGCCCAGGCGGCCATGTCGTATGTGCGTTCGCGGGCGCAACGGCTCGGCCTGAGCCGCGACTTCTACCGCAATCTTGATCTGCACGTGCACGTTCCCGAAGGCGCAATTCCAAAAGACGGACCCTCGGCGGGCATCACCATTGCCACGGCAATCTCTAGCGCGCTGAGCAAAATCCCCGTGCGTCGCGATCTGGCTATGACCGGCGAGATCACGCTGCGCGGCAAGGTTCTACCCATCGGCGGGCTCAAGGAGAAACTGCTCGCCGCCCACCGCGCCGGATTGTTTGAAGTGATTCTGCCCAAGGACAACGAAAAAGACGTAGCCGAAGTGCCGGAAAATCTGCGCAATGCCATGAAGCTTCATTTCGTAGATACGATGGACCAGGTCCTGCAGATCGCTTTGGAATCTCCGCTGCCAAAACTGGATGAAGAAGTCGTGCAGCCGATCGCGCCATTGACCTCGAGCACAGGAGATAGCCCGGCGGCTCATCAGTAGGAAGATAGTTGACAGTTGCTAGTGCCCAGCGGGGGGGGCCGGTCGCGGACTTGATATGTTTTGCTTGCCTTAGTACAGTGAAAGCACTTTCCAGCCCAGCATGCGCAGTCGTCTTCAGGGTTTTCGAATAGACTGCCCCTGTCGACCCAGCCACGTGAGTGTTGATGCGCAGGCACGTTCGCATCTCTGAAGC
Source organism: Acidobacteriaceae bacterium (assembly GCA_003136335.1). The sequence goes on from PLEA01000117.1 coordinate 3,211, forward strand.
CATGAAGAAGCGCGGGGAATCCTGAAGATGTCCACATCCAACCAGAGTCAGATTGCTTTTGAGAATGGGCCGGAGTTGCGGGTCGAAGAAGCTCAACCGCGGACCACGGGAATACTTCCCTCGCAGGAAATCAGCAACTTGATCGCCCGTGGACACATCATGGCCACACCCGCAATCGACCCCGACCATATCCAGCCGGCGAGTCTCGACTTGCGATTGGGAGATATGGCGCACCGGGTACGGGCAAGCTTTCTGCCAGGACCGAAGGGTACGGTCGCGGACAAAATCAAGGATCTGAGGATGGCCCGAATCGATTTGACCGGTGCTCCCGTCCTCGAAAAAGACTGCGTCTACATCATCCCTCTCGTAGAGGAACTGAGCTTACCCGACAACATTTCGGGGCGCGCCAACCCCAAGAGCACGACGGGACGGCTGGACATTTTCACTCGCCTCATCACGGACTACGGCACCGAATTCGACAGCGTCCCTCAGGGGTACAAAGGCAAACTGTACGCCGAAGTTGTTTCTCGAACCTTTACAGTGGCCATTCGGGCGGGAATGAGGCTAAGCCAGTTACGGTTTGTGCAAGGCAGTCCGCGCTCTGGGGATCGTACCATCAAAGGGCTGGATCACGAGGAACCGCTTGTCTATATGGACGAGGGTATCCCGGGCAAAGCGCAACTTCAGCGGGGCCTGCGAATTACAGTCAACTTGGAAGCCTCTGAACCGGGCGAGATTATTGCCTACAAGGCAAAGAGATATGCTCCGGCAATCGAACTGGACCGGGTTGGCTTTTATGCGACGGAGGAGTTCTGGGAAGTTCGTCATCAGAATGCGAATAAGAATCTGATTCTTGAGCCCGGTGACTTCTATATTCTTGCGTCCAGGGAACGGGTGCGTGTTCCGCCTGACTTCGCCGCCGAAATGGTTCCCTTCGACCCTTCGGATGGTGAATTTCGCATTCACTATGCGGGGTTCTTCGATCCTGGCTTTGGATATGGTTCCAGTGAGATCAAGGGAACCCGCGCGGTGCTTGAGGTTCGAGCGCACGAGGTTCCGTTCTTGATCGAACACGGGCAACTCGTGGGTCGCCTGAACTACATGCACCTGTTGTCACGTCCGGATAAGATCTATGGCACAAACATAGGGTCGTCATATCAGCATCAGGCCCTTACGCTGAGCAAGCAGTTTCGTCGCGAACCCGTGCGCTGACTGGGAGCCCAAGCCCCCCGGATCCGCGCCAAATTGTTCGCTCTTAACTTGCCAAACTCTCGCCCGCGTTGCAAACTTGAGCATGAGGGTTCTCTCGCGGTTTCTGGCGGCGGCGACTGATGCCGCGCAATTCCCCGCTCCCACTCTGCCGGAGATCGCATTCCTCGGCCGCTCTAACGTCGGCAAATCGAGCGTGATCAACTCCTTGGTCGGCACCAAGCTGGCGCGCACCAGTTCGACTCCCGGCCGCACCCGCAGCATTAACTTCTTCGAGATCCGCTGGCCTGGGAAACCGCGTCCCGAGCTGATTTTCGCTGACTTGCCGGGCTATGGGTACGCCAAGATTTCGCGCGAGATTTCACAGGAATGGCCGAAATTCATCGAGCCCTACCTCAACGAGCGTCCCACGCTCAGTTTATGCATCGTTCTGGTGGATGCCAACGTTCCCCCGCAACAGAGTGACCGGCAACTATTGGATTTTCTCAGCGCCTCGGACCGCGACTTTCTGCTCGTGGCCACCAAAAGCGATCGGCTCTCAAACAATCGACTACACAGCGCCCTGCGAAACTTGACCCAGGAGTATCCTGCGGCTCGCCTGCTTCCCTTCTCGGCCAAGACCGGCGCCGGACGCGACGAACTGTGGGAGCAGATCCGGCAAGTGGCGCAGCCAATAACAGCAGCGGAAGCCTCCTCCGGCCCAGTCCTCAATTAGAAGATTCTTACTGGCGCATTCACCGTCTCGTGCCTAATGTTGGAACCTGTGTCTTCCGATAAAGACATCAGGTTCCCCTCGCAACTCTCCGCCAGATTCTTAGGCGCAGCGCGAGTTGGAATTCGATTACGCGGAAACTGTGGCGGCAACTATATTGGAGCGCCCATGGCAGAGGAGACCAATGAAGGCGCCGCTTATCTCAGGGCCTTAAAACTGACCGCCCCTTCAGACGCCGCGACTGCAGTCGCACCGGCACGGGAGACGGGTCTGGAAGAACAAGCACCCAGCGGCGGCGTTGCGGACTCTGGCGAACGCTTCCAGGGCGCGGAAAAACGGCGCAGCCGGCGCTACCGGTGCGAAGGCAGCGCCCAACTGCGCGAGGAAGGCCGAGCAGAAGTACGGACTTGGGCGACCTTCAGCGATGTGAGCCTGCACGGGTGTTACGTGGAAGCGCAGTCTACCTATCCGGCACGGACGATTCTGCACATGAAACTGAAAGCGAATGACTTTCGAGTAGAGGGCAAGGGCATCGTGCGCGTGAACTATCCCTACCTCGGCATGGGGATCGCCTTCGCGGACATGTCGGCGGAGAATCTCGCTCAACTAAGAGGACTGCTGAGCACAATCTCCCGGCCAACTGTGGTCATGGGGCCTGGAACGGCCTCATCGCGTGCCTCCGGGGGAACACTCGAAGTGCCTTTGATTTCTGATCCCGCGTCCGCAGTGCGGGCGCTGACTGAATTCTTCGAAAACCGCCAGATGCTAATGCGTTAAGGCTTCTTTAGAATTCTTCGCAAGAGTCAGGACCCAGAGACTAAGCGCTGAGGCCTTTGCTTCGCGGGCCACCTTTGTAGAAAATTCCGCAGCCTTTATCATTCCTTGTTTTTCCTCGCCGCTGGAACCAATTCTCTTACGCCCGAAGTCTCTTCGGTTCGCTATGATGACAAGGCATGGCTCTCTATCTCATTACTGGCATAGGCGGGTTCATCGGATCATCGCTGGCGCGTGCGCTGCTTGCTCGCGGCGAACAAGTGCGTGGGGTCGACAACTTCTCCACCGGCATCCGCGAAAACATTGCGGAAATAATAGATCGCATCGACTTCCGCGAGTCCGACATCGTCGACCTGGAGGCGATGCACAAGGCTTGCGCCGGAGTGGACTTCGTCCTGCATCAGGCGGCGATTCCTTCCGTACCAAAATCGGTCCTGGACCCACTGGGCAGCAACCGGGCCAACGTCGACGGCACGGTCAACCTGTTGGTGGCGGCACGAGATGCGAAAGTAAAGCGCGTGGTGTATGCGGCGTCTTCGTCCGCGTATGGCGACACGCCTACGCTGCCCAAGCACGAAGCCATGAAGCCCGATCCCATTTCGCCCTACGCTGTGGCCAAGCTGGCGAGCGAGCAGTACATGATTTCGTTTTACCGCTGTTACGGGCTCGAGACTGTAGCCTTGCGTTACTTCAACATTTTTGGTCCGCGGCAGGATCCGTCGTCTCCTTATTCCGGAGTGCTGGCGAAATTCATCACGCAGATGTTGCGGAGTGAACAGCCGGCCATCTTTGGCGATGGCGAGCAGAGCCGCGACTTTACTTACATTGACAATGCAGTCGAGGCGAATCTCCTAGCCTGCACCGCTCCCACGGCGAAGGCAGCGGGACAGATGTTTAACGTAGCCACGGGCCGAAGAGTCACCCTCAATGAAACCTTCAAGGCTCTGCAGGAGCTGACAGCCTATAGCGGACAGCCCAAATACGGAACAGAGCGCGGCGGCGACATCAAACACTCGCTCGCTGACATTTCGAAGGCAGAAGCCGGTCTCGGCTACAAACCCAAAGTAGATTTCGAGGAAGGCCTGCGGCGCACGGTGGAGTGGTATCGGGGAAAGTAGCGCGGGTTCCGGCTTCCGGCTTGCGGAAATTCGCGTCGTTTTCGGGCCGCACTGCAAACCACCAGACACTCATACCGTCACTCCCCTGCCGAGTCGAAGGGTTTCCGGAAGCCGAGAGCCGGACGCCGCCCCGGAAGAGCCGGAAGCCGTCCCGTTACGTTGGTTATCTACGGCACCGTTACGGACACGTCTAAAGTGTGGACATGACACTTTCCTCGATGGTAGTTTCGCGCGACTGGCAGGAAGTCAGTGTTTTGGAGTGCATCCTCGGCGGTCTGCAGATGGATGTTGCCGTGGAAGGAGAGCCGCAGCGGGCTCTAGCCCGTCTTAACAAGTCAAAGCTTGATGCCCTCATCGTGGACTGCGATCTGAATGGAAGCTCCCAATTCCTGCGCGAACTGCAAAGCCTGGAAGGACCGCCGAGAACCATTCCGCTGGTCATCATGGGCGGGCCGCAGTGCCGGCACAATCTGGATGAGACCGGCGCGCTGTTTGCTTTTGAAAAACCGATTTCGGTGGAGCAGGCCGTGCGTACGCTTTCCGCGGCGCGCAACATGATCCTCGACGGACGGCTGCGGTATCATCGCACCGGTCTGGAAGTGCCGGTATCGTTGAACTATAAGGGCCACAAAGCGATGGACGCATACCTGGTCAACGTAAGCCAGGGGGGAATGCAGATTCGCACCCAGGATCTCGTCGAGACCGCGAAGCCGCTGCAAGTCTCATTCGAACTGCCGGGCGCCAGGGCGGGATTGAAGGCCAAGGCTGAAATCGCGTGGCAGGACAAGCGCGGCAATCTGGGCATTCGTTTCGTGAAGCTTGCGCCGCTACAACAGCGCACGCTGCAGCTTTGGCTGGCGCAACAGTATTTTGCGAACTGATTTTTCGCGATAAGACCAACCTTAGGAATCGAGTGCCAGCGACCTCACCGAAAGCGAGCATCTTTCGCTTCGTCGTCCTCAAGATCGCACCCGGCCATGCGGGCCAATCTCACGCCGGGGCTTGTTCCTCCAAGCAATCGAAAAAAACCACAATACAGCGCGGCGATAAATATTGCGGCTGCGCCCGCGGTGGCCAGCGGCCAACGTGGCGGTTCACCCGTGATCGAGAGAAAGACCAGCGCGAAGAGCAGAAGAGCGGCCACGATCACGAGTGTATTGATGGTCCAGATGAGACTGCGACCGGAAAGCGGCTGCCAGAGCCAGTCTAATCCCAACATCGCCTGAGTAGCGGTCTTGATACCGTCATCACGCAGGTGAGCATGTTCCATGCGATCTGGACTGCCCGGCAACTTGATGACGTTGACAGTGGCCGTGGAAACCATCAACCCACCGTCTTCCTCTTGCTCTTGCTCTTGCTCTTGCCAAGCCGTATCAGCGTGCAGCAAGGCCGAGGCTTCCTGTAGCGCCGGCGGCTCGCCGGCTGTCGCGAAGGCGTCTCGCCCTTGCAAGTGGCGGTGAGACGCCGCCACCACAGCCGCCGGGACGGCGGCCTTACCCGCGAACAGGGAGCCTGCCCGGTCAGTATGCAGTGAAACTTCTTCGAGCAAGTTCCCGAAAATCCATTCATTAATTTGGCGCGTGATGGATGGCGAAATGTCGAGGAAGCGGATGCCGCACTGTCCGGAGCGCGTTGCCCACGTAACCTCGCCGCGAGTTTCCACGCGCAGCCGGGGGTGGCGTAATTCGAAGCGCACGCGCAATTGTTGCTGCGGACGGACCGCAGCCACCATCTGCACCCCAATGCCTTCATGCGTGATATTGCGAACAATACCGCCGTTCGCCTGGTCGAGAGTAACGTAAGTCAGGGTGTGGAGTTCGTGCCGGTGGTAAGCCCGAGCTTGTCGCGCGGGAGCTAGTCCTGCATCCATACAAATACCGGTGAATCGCTGGTGCACCGTATTCTTTCAATCTTATCGCCCCGGTTGGAAGTACCATCGTAGTAACTACGCTGGTTCGGCAAGTATCCATTTCGCTGGAGACGAAACTTGCTACGTCTCTGCCCGGCGCATCGCGAACTTACAGTGCCAACCGGAAAACGGCGACCGAGCAACTCAAAATGGCTTATTGACGGCGGCGGTCAATGCATTATGAAAGAGCCCCCCGCTTTCAGAAGGTCCGAGCTGGATGTGGCGCCGCCTCCGCTGCGCTGCGCTGCGCTGTGCAGGGGCTTCGCTCCGCCACGGCGGAGAGCGTAACTACAGTGGTGTGTGCGGTGAGGGAAAGAAGTGCAGGAGGGCATAGGCAAATCGGCTGGAGAAATGGCATTTTACCTTGAGGGGAAAGACAAGCGTTAGCACGAATGATCTTTCCCCCAAGGAGGCAACTCAAATGAGTTACGACGTCAAATATATCGGAATGGACGTGCACAAGGAAGCCATTGTGATCGCCGTCCAGAATGAGAGCGGGAAGCTGGTGATGGAGTCGGTGATCGAAACCAAAGCCAGNNGACAAGGTGGATGCGCAGAAGCTGGCCGACTTGTTACGCACCGGGATGCTGCGACCGGTCTACCACGGGGAAAACGGACTACGGACGCTACGCGAGTTGGGGCGCAGTTATCAGACCATCAGCAAAGATTTGACGCGCGTGATGAATCGATTGAAGGCGCTGTACCGCGGCTGGGGCATTCCTTGTGCCGGCACCCAGGTCTATGCTGCGCGCGCTCGGGAGGAATGGTTAAACAAGCTCCCACAAGCCGGCGTGCGCCGCCGCGCGGAGCTGCT
>PLEA01000117.1:9817-10601 GCA_003136335.1 Acidobacteriaceae bacterium
AGACCCACGACAGTGCGCAATACAGCTTTGTCCGTGGACAACTGCAACGCTCCAAGAAACCTCAGCAGGTTCGTGGGCTGAATCGAAATCACAATCATGAGATGAAAGAAATCTTCAAGAGTGCGGCCACCCGGGCCAGCTGTGGCAGAGGAGTGCTCCACGATTTCTACGCGGGTTTGCTGGCCAAGGGAATGAAGCCGGAGATGGCGCGCCTGACGCTGGCGCGCAAGATCGCGGCCATTACGTTAACACTTTGGAAAAAGGAGGAACGCTTCGACGTCGAACAACTGAAGACGCAAGCAGCTTGAGCGTCGAATAGAACCCAGGTGATCGCCCAAGGTTTTCATGCCTCGGTGGTAGCCAATCGGTTCTTGCGATGCTCCGGTTCGCGGGAGAGTATCCATTCACTCATTCAGGCACTCTGTGTGCTGTACTCCAGCACCGAGTCTCCGGGTCAATCCTATGCCCCCGCGGATAACCGAAAAAAGCTGTAGGCCTCGAGCCTCACATAGGATCATGGTTGGCACTTAAGCCAACGCTTAAGCTTGCGTAGCTTCGGAACCGAACGGCGTCGTGCGCCACTGACTTCATGAAACCGTCGAGTTGGCACAAGCAACTGGGGTTGGCATCGCCGCGGAAACGTGCGGCGAGCCAAAGCGACCAAACCAATAACCCCTCTAAGAATGAGGTGAGGAATGAGGTAGGGCTGGATGTAAGTCACCACGCCCGCATCTCTCAGAGGGGCGGGGAGAAGCTTTTTTACTTGACATCCTCTTTCATAGGA
>PLEA01000674.1 GCA_003136335.1 Acidobacteriaceae bacterium
GGCGTAATCTCGGCCGCGTCGAGTTCGATTACATGCGCGTACTGAGCGCCGGGATCGCTGTACAGCCCTTCGATCATCGCCTCGGCTTTCTTGCAATCCATGCCGCGCCGCTCGACCAGGAAGTCCACAGCCTTCTGGTCGGGCTCGACGATGCCGGTGAAGCCCCCAATTTCAGCCGCCATGTTCGTCATGGTGGCACGCTCGTCGACGCTCAACGCTTCAATTGCGTCGCCCGCATACTCCATGACCTTGGCCAGCGCCCTGCCGCTGCGCACGTAATCCGAGCTCAGAATCTTCAGAATGAAGTCTTTCGCGGTCACGTTCGAATGCTTCTTGCCACGAATCACGATCCTCACCGACTCGGGCACCTTCACCCGCACGTCTTTCGTGATCCACGAATTGAATACATCAGTGGTGCCGATGCCAAAGGCCACGCAGCCGATCGCGCCCACATGCGGCGTGTGCGAGTCGGAGCCGATATTCAACTGCCCCGGCAGCGCGTAGCTTTCGAGCACAATGGAGTGGCAGATGCCCTCCGATCCCTTGCGATCGGTCAGTTCGCCATGCAGACGGATGCCCTGCTTCTTGGCGAAATCCTGCTGCTTGAGCTTGAGTTGTGTCGCGAGATCGAGCAGGCCGAGCTTCTTCTTCTCTTCGGAAATCACTTCGTCGAGAAACGTGAGGTGGTCACGGAAGAAAAGGATGCTCGACGGATCGTTGACTTTCGCGTCCTTGCCCACGTAGCGCTCGAAGAAAATCGCCGCCATGGGCGTGACATACTCGTGACTGAAGCGCAGATCGGCCCGCGCAAATCCCGTATCGCCCGGCTTCACCGAAGGAACACCCACTTCTCCCTTCTCGTTGAGCATATGCCGCGCAAAAATCTTCTCCGCCAGCGTCATCGGGCGACCGGGCAAGGATTGTGTGGCCGCGGGCGACTCGCCCGCGCTCCCGATAGCCGGCAGAAACACTTTCCCCTGCATCCGCGCCACGTTGAACGGAAACAGTCCCCCGTACTCAATCACCTGCCGCGTAATCTCATCCTCGCCGGCAGTGAATTCACTGAGCGCGATCTCTTCCCCGCCGCGAATGCGATCAATGAGCGAAAAGTTCGTCGAAGTCAGCAGCCCCAAATTCTGGCAATTCTGTTTGTAAATGCGCTCGATGTTCTCGGCAATCACCACACGAATGCCCGCGCACATTTCTGCGTAAGGAGACTGTTCGCGGCTCGACCCCTTGCCGCGCCGCTTGCCGCTTACCGCGCACACGAATCCGCCACGCTTCACGTCGCCACGGCCAATAGGCATCACGCTGCCACATTTCAACCCGAGATAAGGAATCTCACCCAGCGTCTCGTCAAAATAAAAACAATAGTGCGCCGGGGTGATCTCGTCGGTCGAAATGTCGTCGCGCAGTTTTGGATTGTTGGCCGGATTCTTCGTATCCCAAGGCAGATCTTCGCCCGCAAGCTGCCGCCGGATCAGTTCCGGATCTTCGGTAAGGAAAAGAATGCGTCCCTGCAGCCTGACTTTGGTCGGCCGCTTTTCAATTTCGCGTTCCAAGAGTGAGTTGATCACGGTGAACCTGAGGTGTGCCTGAATTGGCCACCGCCCGGAGCGGAGCGGGCCGGCGTGCCCACAGGTTTATTGTAACAAGGCGAGAGTGGCGAAGAGCAGGCATCTAGCCGGGACATCGCGAGCGAGCCGCAGCCTGCAGACCAGCTCTAGTGGTGAGCGTGCGCGGCCTTGTCAAATTTCTCTCCTGCGGGTATCGCTAACGCCAGGCGGTTCTCCTTCGGCGCTAGAGGACAGGTGGCATAGGGCGTTACCGCGCACGGAGGATTGTAGGCGCGATTGAAATCGAGCACGACATGCCCATCGACGATGGGTCCGGTGTCGAGAAAACGGCCGCCGGGATAGGTATCGTTCTTCGCAGTCAGGTCGTTGAACACGAAGAATAGCCCAGTCTTGGCATCGCCACCTAAGGCAATCAGCTTCAACTGTTCACCCTTCACCTCGAACACCACGACTCCCGGAACCGGCTGCGCCGTGACGTCCCCCAGCACATTGGGAATTTCAACCATCTTCTTGCCGTCAGCGGGAAGCCAGGTCGCGGTAACGCGGTAATTCATGTCGAGAGGAAAAAAGACCATCCCCTGGAAATTGCGCGCCGCTTCACTGTCTGTGTCAAGCACGCGAATTCCCACCCGTTCGCCGCGCACGATCACGTGAAAGCGCAACGTCCCCATTTCGACGCGCGTGACGTGCTCAGAAGTATCGGGATCAAGCTTGGCTGTGCTGACCAGCTTGCCGGCAATCGTTGCCTTCGCATCGGGCAGCAGTTTGAGCGTAACCTCTTTCCCGTTCAGATCAAACTCGCCCGCGTGGGGCTGACCCTTGGGAAACACAATCGTGTTGGACGCATCGCTGCCGAACACATTCACCTCCGGCTTAAGCCAGAACAGACCAGCCAGCGACAGCCAGTTCTCCTTTAAATCGGCGGTCTGCTCGGCCTTCCACTTCTCAAAGGACTGCACATAAGCGGCGTCGGGCGCCTCAGGTTTGGCCGCGCCCATCACGAGCACGGCAGACTCTAGCAGAATCAGCGCGACCGCCAATGGGAATTTAATGCTCCGATTCATCTTGTCGTTTGTCCTCCGCATCCTCTGCGGCTTTGGTTATCGCTTGTATTCGCTCGGCTCAGGCAGTGGAGCCAGACCTCGTCCCGCGAAGATCTCCTTGAACTCGTACAGCAGCGCATCGTGCACTAGGCCGTTCGATGCCAGGGTCTCGCGGCTGTCGAGCTCAAACGGAGAGCCATCGAAGCGGCTGACCTTGCCGCCAGCCTCTTCCACGATGAGCACCCCCGCAGCCGTGTCCCACGGATTGAGATTGAATTCCCAGAAGCCGTCGAAGCGTCCGCTCGCCACGTTACACAAATCGAGCGCAGCCGATCCCGCACGCCGCACTCCATGAGTACGCAGCGTGATCTGATGATAGAAATGAATATTCGGATTCTTGTGCCGCTTATGGCTGGGGAAACCTGTCGCCACCAGGCATTCCTTCAATTGCGTGGCCTTGGACACGTGGATCGGCTTGCCGTTAAGATGCGCGCCTCTTCCCTGCTCGGCTGAAAACAATTCGTCGCGCGTCGGATCGTAAACAATTCCTGCGATCCGTCGCGCTTGCTCCGATCCACGGTGCTCCACAGCCATGGACACGCCGAATACCGGATATCCGTGAGCAAAATTCGTTGTGCCGTCGAGCGGATCGACGTACCAGCGATACTCGCTGCCCTGATCGTTCAGCCCCTCTTCTTCGCCCAGAACATCATGCGATGGAAACTGCTGGCTGATGCGCTCGCGGATTAGAGCCTCCGAAGCCCGGTCTGCCGCCGTCACCAGATCGGCATCACCCTTGTACTCAATCTTCAATCCCTGATGGAAATAGGGCAGCAGCAGCGCGCCCGCCTCGCGAGCGATTGCCGACATGGCCGGAAGGAAGCTTTCGTTAGGAGTGTTAGTCACAGGTTTGAGTCATCAGGTCTTAGGCTTTGGGTATTGGGTATTCGGTCTTTAGGTCTCTTGAGGCCTCGGGCATCCTAAGCCTACCACCCAAGACCCAACACCTAAGCCCCAGCCGACTCACTTCCGCTTTCCGCTATCTTCCGCGATATACATAATCTCATGCTTGAAAATGAACAGATTGGGGGCGCCCTCACGCGTTAACCGCACCATGTTCTTATCGTAATATTCGATCCACCCCCGGACGATCTGGCCGTCCATCAGCTTGACCGAGACGGGCCGTTGCTTCTCCCCCAGCGCCTTGAGGAAAGCTGCCTCTTCGAACGTATCTTCTGGAGGAGGCGTACGGCTGTGCTTGGCGGCATTGGGATTCCCTTGCGGAGCGCGGAACGACATGCAGGCATTGTACACAAAGCACTCGGGCCGAAGGGATTCGCAAAGCTGAGAAGCGACGCGCAACCGGAGTACAATGCCTGAAAAGCTTCACTCTCCCGGCAGGAGGCGCCCCGTGAAGAAATCTGTTTTGCTTTCACTCCCTTTGCTGCTTGGACTGCTAGTCACGCCGGCAATTCCGCAAGGCACTGGTCATCATTTTCCAACTCCTCCTGAGCCTCTTGATACCGCGACCAGCGAGAAAGCGCCGGCCACTTCCTCCAGGCGCGTCGATCTCGCGCAACTGCAGAGAGAAGCCGAAGACCTGGCGCGAACGGCGCAAACCATTCCCTCCGACGTAGCCAGCGTCCGCAAAGGCATGCTGCCCAAGGACGTGATTGAGAAACTGAAGCAGATCGAAAAGCTCTCGAAGCGCCTGCGGACTGAACTAAACCCGTGAGCGCTCACTTCATCTGAAGAGCGGGACCCCGTTAAAACAAATGCCACCAGCCTGTTCCAACTGGTGGCATCTGGTAAAACGCGGTTCGCTAGAAGGTGATCTTCAGTGCGAATTCCGTGACCCTGGGCGAGGCCAGGCCAAACACGCCCGTGCCGGCACCCACGCGGAACAGGTCACTTTCGAGGCTGCTCTCCCCGGGCTGCAGGGTGGTGTGCGTGCTGTTAATAGAACCGGTGTTCGAGGTCAGCCACGGGCTCATCACACTGGGAGGCTGGTTAAAGTTTGAGAAGTTGAAGACGTTGTAGAAGGCAACGCTGGGTTCGATCGTAAATCGTTCCCCGAACTTGTGCGGCCAAGCCACCTTGACGTCCAGGTCCTTAGTCCACGGAAACAACAACTGATCGGCAGGAACTGGACTCACCTGAGGAGCAACCGCGCCGATCTGCGCCAGTTGGGCCGCCGAAAACAGATTGTTGGTGATCAGCACCAGTCCTGCCAGCGTGGGCTGACCCGCAATCGTGGTGTTGTATTTGCTGATAGCCTCATTCATCGATGTGACGCTGACTTCGCGACCGAATGAACCGTTCTTGGTACCCGGCAACGGCTGGCTGTAAGCGCCGCCTCCAGTGAAATCGGTTTGAAAAATCTGACCGCCGCTTCCGTTGCTTCCGACGATAGCCGGACTCGAGAGCGGACTATAAAAGTGACCGATTATCCCCAGGCGGAAACCGAAAGGTACATCGAAGTTGCCACCAAACGAGACTTGATGTGTCCGATCCAGCAACGACGGCCCCATGAACCGAAGCGGGTTGTTGTTGTCCGCAGCCTGAAGCACGAAGTCCTGATCGTTAGCACCCACCGGATTCGAGGGCGCAGTGTTACCGGCGAAAGCTACGGGATTCACGAAACGGGAGAGCGAATAGGACAGCTGGAAATTGGCTGCCCTGACTCCTCGCATCGGGTTGGCCATGTTCTGCACGAGCTTCATCTGCAGCGCGTTATAAACGGAACGGCTGACGGGCTGCAAGAATTCTGCGGTCCCGTAGTTCCCGTTCCTTCCAGTGAAAGCGCACGGGTATCGTAGCCTCGTGCTCCCTTTGGTCAGTGGATTCGGCGCATCCATGCAACTGCTACCCGTATCTTCGGCAGAGCCCAAACCAAAGGCAGTGAAGTTGGAGATCGTTGCGCCAATATTGGCCTGACCATTGTTCAAGCCCGGACACGAGGTTATCGCACCCTGCAGCGAACTTGCTCCGCAAGCGGTGATGGTATTTTGAATGGCCTGCTGCGCGGACAAAAGGCTAAAGTAGCGAGGATCGCCTACGTCATTCGCGTCTATGCCGAGAAGCGCATGAGTCTCCACATTGCGCAGGAAGTCCAGGCTTAACACCATGCCGTGGCGGATTTCATGCTGAATTCCGATGTTCATCTGCAGCGAACGCGGTGTGCGATAGTTCGGGGCGAACAGACCCAGAGGAAGATTGATGCCCGCCGCCATAAGGGCGCCGACATACGCTCCGTTCGGAGACGACAAAGTAAACGGATAAGCTGCCTTCAGCGAATTCTCCAGGGCTACTATGTTTTGGGCGGCCTGGAATATCGGAAGCGGGACTCCGGAGCTGTCGACGCAGTTTGAACTGGGATTGTTAAGCGCGCCGCCGGGTGTGGTGATGGCCTGCGACTGGCTATTAAGACAAGCAGACGGCGCGTACAAGAAAGCTCCATTCTGCAGACGCAGCGGACGATCGAACAGGACATTGTTGTAAATCACGTTCTCGTAGAACAGGCCCGCACCGGCACGCACCACTGTTTTTCCGTTCTTTGAGGGATCCCAGGCAAGACCCAATTGCGGAGCAAAGTTCGAATTAGGCTGGCGCACCTGATTCCCCATTCCCGGGAAAGCGCTATTGATGGCTGCAATGGCGGGCAAGTCGCTGTCGGTGCGACCCGTGTCCCGCACCCAGCGCAAGCCGGGGGAGAGGGTGATGTTGGGACGAATCTTCCAGGAATCCCCGACATACAGCCCCAGGCGGTTGTCCGGGCCCAATCCTCCGGCCGGAAATCCGAGAGCTGATTTTTCGGTGGAGAAGCCTTGGCCGTTGCTGATGATGGCCTGCACCATTTCGTAGTCCAGCGGGTTCGATACGGTTGAGCCGTCCGGCCCAAGCGGGCACTTGGACGCATTCCCGCCCGCGCAACCCGGATAAAGCATTCCATTGCCGAACACGTTCGGGGTTGTTCCATAGAAGTCAGCGAAACCGCCGCTCTGGATGCGGTTCCAACCCGCGCCGAAGCGCACAAGGTGCTTTCCAACGGCTTTGCTGCCGTCATACTTCAGTTGAAGGTCGGACTGCGGCGTGCTTTGCGGAGCCAGAGAGTTTGGCCCCACGGTAAAACTGTTGATATTGATGCTGACCGGATAATTCGCAAAAGGAAGGTTCGTGCCGATCGTGGCGTCCACGATCTGGTTCTGGAACTTCAGGTACGACACGCGGATGCTGTGAGCGATGCTGCCAGTATTGAAGTCGGCGCCAAACATCGCGTTCCGTGCAATGTCCCGATTGTTATAGACCTGGAAACTGCCGGGAAAAAATGTTGCGTCGGTGGAATTCTTGAAATAGGTTACGCGGCCGAACAGACGTTCCGTCTTGTTCAACTGATAATCCAGCCGGCCCAGAGCCTCATTGTCGGTGAAGGGAGCGGGGAAGAAACCGGAGTAGGAAGAGAACGGAGCCGACTCCAGGACGGGAGTGCGAAGGTGCTGAAACGTACGCTCCCCATCGCCGAAGAAAAATAGTTTGTCTTTGAGAACCGGCCCGCCCAAGCTGGCCCCTTCCTGGTTGCGCTGGAAATACGGCGAGGGCAGCGATGCCGCATGCGGCAGGCTGGCGGAACCGATCCCGTGGTCGCGGAAAATGCCAAAAGCCTCTCCGTGGTAGGAATTGGTCCCCGATTTCGTGACCACGTTGACCGCACCCGAAGAAGTCAATTCATTGGAAAGATCAAGGTTCGACTGGGCGATGGAGAATTCCTGAATGGCACTGGCGGGAATGTCTTCGGTCGTAGTGCCCACGGTTTCGTCGCTCACGTCAACGCCGTCCACTTCGATGCGTGCGGAGCGCCCGAAGCGGCCCCCAAATGAGATCGAAGAATAGCCCACCTTAGTGGGATCAAAGTTAGTCCCGTCCTGAATCTGCACACCCGGCTCAAGC
>PLEA01000315.1 GCA_003136335.1 Acidobacteriaceae bacterium
CACCATGACGGTGGTGAGCTGCATGATCCATAGAGCCTTTTCGCTGGATTCCGAAAGCCCTTTGACGTTTTGCCACCAGAAATAAAGCGTCACTGCGATGGCAAAGGTTGCAGCCGTCGGGCCCGCGCCAAACACCATGTTAAGATGGAAATACGCCGCAATCTCGTTCAGTAGGCCAGCCAGATACTGCCCCGCCGAGACGCCACTGATCGGCCCCGTCAGGATGTAATCAAACATCAGCGCGGAAACGGAGAATTTTGCCAGGGCCCCGCCCATCGCTTCTTTCACGACGCGATAAACGCCGCCACGGACGAACATGCTGCAGCTCTCGACGTAGACCTGGGAGACCGCATAAGAAAGCAACATGGTCGCGAGGATGAACCAGGGAGCGGACTTGCCTATGAATTGTTCAGCTTCGCCGCCGGCGTAATAGGCGGAAGAGGCGAGATCATTCAGGACAATGGCGGCGGCCCGCCAATAAGAAATAAAGGCCAGCATGGCCGTGGTGGCCACCAGAACTTTGGCGACGGGCCGAGCGGAACCCTTGGCGACATATTCCGGGGGATGACTGGCCATACCTTCCACGGACTACCGGCAAAACTTCGCCGAGCAGGTAAACGCGCGGTGGTCAAAGTACCACAAAAAGCCGTCGCCACGCTGTGGCGCCCAACCCCATGCGCATTTCTAAAGCGCGGCTACGCCGCGTTCCCGGTTGCGAATGCGGATCACTTCTTCAATTTTGAACACAAAAATTTTGCCGTCGCCTATCTTGCCTGTCGATGCGCTCCTGGTAATGGCATCAACCACATTGTCCACCAAGCGGTCCTCCACGACGATTTCAAGTTTAATTTTTGGCAGGAGGTCCACGCTGTATTCATGTCCATGGTAGGTCTCCGTGTGTCCCTTCTGCCTGCCATGACCTCGCACTTCGGAGGCCGTCATGCCATCGATGCCCGTTTCGATCAGCGCAGCTTTCACCGCCTCAAATTTGGACGGCTGGATGATGGCTTCAATCTTGATCATTTTTTCTCCTTAAGTTTCGCGCGTTTTCGCTGGCCATGGGCCTCTGCGTAACGCTCTCATCGTACTAACGGATTCGCTGGGCTTCCCTGAGGAAGCCCAGCGAGCCTGTATTGGCTAGATAGATGAGTGGCTGGGGCTCGGCGGTACTTTGTCCATACCCGTTCGCGCCATCGCCCTGGGCGTGGAGTAGGTGCTGGCCTTCTCGGCCGCGCTGATCTGATCGATGAGGCCAGTCGGCGAGGCAAACGGTGAGATCTCGTACTCCGGGTAGGCTGAGATCCCGTGTTCATGCAAGTCCATACCGTAGAGCTCCGCCTCTGCCGGCAGGCGAAGAGTCCCGGTGGCATTGACGGCCAGCATCACCGCCATGGCCACTCCGAAGGTAGCCAGTGTAATGACCGCGCTGCCGATCATTTGAGCCACCAGCACCTGCGTCCCGCCTCCGTAGAACAGCCCTTTCAGTGCGGCGGAATTGTCCGGAGAAATCGGCCCGCTGGCCCCGTACTCCCCGCACGCAAACAAACCCAAGGAAATAGTTCCCCAGATGCCGGCAATACCATGAACGGGAACCGCGCCGATGGGATCGTCGATTCGCAGGTATTCCAACAGGTCAACTCCAAGGATCACGATGACCCCTGCGATTCCACCAAGCAGCACCGCACCGGTTGGAGTCACCCAATAACACGGACAAGTGATAGCGACGAGTCCGGCCAGGAATCCATTCGTGGTGTAGCCCGCGTCCCACTTTTTGGTCCAGAAATAGCCGTAGATGATGGAACTGAGGCCTGCCGCGCACGCCGCGAGAGTTGTATTCGTTGCCACCCGGCCGATACCTTGAAAATCCATCGCCGAAAGCGTGCTGCCCGGGTTGAAGCCGTACCAACCGAACCAAAGTATCAGTCCGCCGCTAACGGCGATAGTCAGGTCATGCGGCAGCATGGGACTGCCGCCATCGCGCTTGAATGTGCGGCCGAGCCGGGGGCCCAGAACGATAGCGCCCGCCAGAGCGATGAATCCGCCGATGGTGTGAACGACCGTCGAACCGGCGAAATCATGAAAGCCCATACCCAAGGACGGAAAGAAGTTGCCAGCGCTGCCCATATTCGCCAGCCAGCCATCCGGCCCCCACGCCCAATGTCCGATGACCGGATAAATAAACCCAGTGACCGCGACACTATAGAGAAGGTCGCCGACGAACCCGGTCCGGCCGATCATTGCGCCGGAAGTAATGGTCGAGCAGGTGTCAGCAAAGGCGAACTGGAAAATCCAGACGGCCAGGAATGCGACGCCAGTCGTTTCATAAGTTGCCGGCGCGTTCTGCAGGAAGAACCAATGGTAACCAATGATTCCGTTGCCATGACTAAACATAAACGCAAAACCGACGGCATAGAACAGAAGGCCGCACAGGCAGGTATCGACCACGCATTCCACGAGCACGTTAACGGTCTCGCGGGACCGGCAGAAACCAGCTTCAAGCATCGTAAACCCGACTTGCATGCCGAAAACTAGGAATGCGGCAATCAACGTCCACGCCGTGTTCACTGGATTCACGATGTCGGCGGCTTTGACTTCTGGTGGCGCCGCCGCTGGTGCCTGAGCAAAAACATGAGTGAAGAAAAGTCCCGTGACCACTGCCATTAGCAGCAAGACGATTCCCACACCCATAATCTTACCGGCGAGCAGCGTCCCGCCATATTTGCGCCACTCAGGCTTTCGAAGTCGTGCGTGCAATCGTGAGAATTTTTCCGAAAGCGATAGCCTTGGGCCTCTTGCTGTGGTGCCTCTTATGGGGATAGCGGACATTTTTTCTCCTTTCGAAAATGGAAATCTGCTTCAAACTGCACAACCAGTGGCAATAAATGAACGTCGTTCCGTTACCAGCCGCTCCACATGCCAGTAAGGCGCACAACGCGGACACACTTCAGTCGATGCCAGGGAACGCGTTGCCTAAGACGCGTAAAAACACCTGTGTCACCGACGGCGTGAGCGGGTTACTGGCTCTTCATGGAGCGCGATGAAGCTAGGGAATGGACACAACGGTGTGTCCCAGAGAGGAACCGAAATCGGTGTGGAACTCCCTCCCCCCGAGCTTGACCGTGGGGAGAGAGAAACCAGCTACTTGGCTGGTTGAATGTTGCAGCCTTAGCTTGCGCGAGGGCTTGCCGGAAGTCCAACTCAAACTTTTGATGATGGTAATCGGAAATCCTGATTCCCTAGTGCACATCCTGATCTTCTGGTGCACACGCACCTGCGAGGAAGCGCCGGCGGCCCGTGTGATTACCTCTTGCGCTTGAGGTCGTCGCCTAGAACACTCGGTTCCGCGAACTCTTTCATGGATTTACGTCTATGCAGGCTTTAACGCCGCAATGTCAGATAAGCTTCTTCTCCCATCTGCAAAATCGCGTTGCAACATGCCCTCACCTTTGCGTCGTATCTGGACCCGGCATTATCGCCCAGGGGCTGACTTACGGCGGTAAGCTAGCAAGTACAGTTGGGGCGGCCGGAGAAATTCTTCGCTGCGTTCGGAATGACCGCGTCGGCTAAATGGCCGCAGGCTCGGAATAAAATTTACGATGGGGCACTATTTCTTTTCGAGGGCTTCGGTGAGGGCGGGGATGAGTTCGAAGATGTCGCCTACGATGCCGTAGTCGGCGACTTCGAAGATGGGGGCGTGGGGATCTTTGTTGATGGCGGCGATGGTGCGCGCGCCTTTCATGCCGACTACGTGCTGGATGGCGCCGCTGATGCCGAGCGCCAGATAGAGCTTGGGCGCGACGGTCTGGCCGGAGCTGCCGACCTGGCGATCCATGGGGAGCCAACCTTCATCGCAGATGGGACGCGAGGCGGCGAGTTCACCTCCGAGGAGTTTGGCGAGCTTTTCGGCCATGGGGATGTTTTCCGGAGCCTTGATGCCGCGGCCGATGGCTACGATGATGGGAGCTTGCGTCAGGTCCACGGCTTGCTTGGCTTCGCGGAAAAGCTCGAGCGGGGTGGTGCGGATCTGCGCGGGCTGCAAGGTGATTTCAACCGGCGTTATGGGGGCGGACGCCGCGGCTTTCTCCGCCTGATCGCCACGGAAAGCGCCGGCTTGGAAAGAGGCAAACCAGGGCGGGGCGCCCACGAAGGTGACGTCTGCGGCGGTTTTTCCCTGAAACATCTGGCGCACGAAGACGAGCCGGCCGTTTTCGTGGCGGTAGCCGACGCAGTCGCCGATCATGCCTTTGCCGAGCGAGGCGGCGAGCTGGGGCGCGAAATCGCGAACCTGGTAGGTGTGCGGCAGCAGCACCAGATCGGGCTTGACGCGGTCGATTATCTGGCGAAGGGCGAGCGTGAAACCGTCGGGGGTGTAGCGCTCGAGCAAGTCATGCTCGGCGAGGAGGACTTCGTCGAGTTTGTAGGGCGCGAGATCTTCGGCGAGCGGGCGCATTCCTTTGCCGAGGAGGACGGCGGAGAGACGGCTCTTGGTCTGCGCGGCGATTTGCTGCGCGGCGCCGAGAGTTTCAAAGCTGACGGGATTCCACTTCGCTTCGCGTTGCTCGGGGATGAGCAGGATGTTCATGGCCTGTAAACCACCGGCGGAGGAATCGGGGCGGCGGCGGAAATCAGCACGGATGCGGAGAGATTCTTCGCTTCGCTCAGAATGACAGAGTTTTGGGTTTTTCCGCAACCTGTTCAGCCTGTGGAGTTTCGTCCTTGCAAGGACCAAAACTCACAGGTTGA
>PLEA01000437.1 GCA_003136335.1 Acidobacteriaceae bacterium
ATTGTTTCAAACTGGCGAGAACAGGGGGGATGGTGTACGATGTGTGCGGTTTTTGGGCCAAGAAGGAGATTCCGGTTGATGTGAGAAAGCGATTGCAGAGAGGTGAACGATGCGGCGTACCAGTATTGACGGTCAAGTCAGCGATCACTCTACAGACCCAACTCACATGAATGCCGTTCTGTGGGACTTCGATGTCGATGGTACCGACTTGAAATCCAAGCACACGAAATGGCTCGACGATGCAACCAAGAGAGTGAATACGAGCAACCGCTCGCTGATCTGGAGAATTTCGGTAAGCGGCGAGGCCAGCCTCACCGGAACGTGGATCGACAACAACCGGCACAACTCTGCCCTGGCGGCTCAACGTGCCGACGTAGTCACGAAGTATCTGAAGGACGGCCTTACCGGGTATGGCTTGGATTTCGATCCTCCATTCAATGCGGGGACCATGTTAGCCAGCTTGTCGAAGCATCCGGTCGGCGTGGAAAACGATGAGGACCGCTGCGCCGTCGTGGTGATCACCACCGATACAATTCCGCCGCCGCCCCCGCCTAGGCCCACATCGATCCCGTTGAGCAAGCGTTGGGCGATTCGATACGTCTGGGGCGATTCGGTTTCCGCCATCATCGTCGGCGCCGACGCTGCCAAGTATGATGTTGCCGATCTGACAAATCACCTTCACGTTTTCTACGAATACAGCGGGGATGCCATCGCCGCTTCCATTTCAAAGCTGCCCCTGTCCATTACCGCGGGTGGGAACTGGAAAGAGTTCTGGACTTCGGATGCGATTCACATCTCCGATTTCGAAGGGCCGGCACGATTCACTACCACGGGGGTTGGCCCGCTTTCCAACAATTACCTGAGGCTCACGCCAAAGGGTGGAGCGACAATCAGCGAGGTTCCACTGAAGATTTCCACGGGAATGACATATGGCGCGCCGGGAGGCTCTGTCGGGATTCCAGGAACAGGCTGGTTTTGGCTGAAGACGACGAAACCAATGAGCTATTCCGGACTCTATCCGCCGTAAACGCGAGCCTCGTCCCCTCCGTAATAGGCCAAGCCCAAAAGCAGTTCACCTTGGCTGTGACCGTGGTTGGCAGCTATCCGATAATAACGAACTGCTTTTACACGCAATATAATAAGGAGCGCAAGTTTGCGCCATCTGTTCGCCCCACGCCCATCGCCCCAAATCCACGTCCGCCCGTCACATCATCCAAACTATCTCCACATGTTTATCATCTGACTAACATCCATGTGTCATTTCATCTTCTCTATCTCCTATCCCCAGCGGGGTTTGACGGGGTACTATGACCTGAGGGGATTTTGCTACACCCCACCCCCCACCACAGAACTGGTGTTGACTTTGGCCGGGGCCCGCCCGCGCGCGCGCGATGCGCGATGGCCTCGCTTCGAGGGGAAGGATAGGAAAAATAAGCAGGGCTGCGCTAGTAGGGGTTTTGAGTGTGATGGCTTGGTTTCATCAACGGTCAGGTAGAATCGTGGTGACGTGTGCCAGAAGGACCGAGAGCAGCGCTATCCTGCCCAGCGATTGCGCGACTGATCGGATGTTACAGGGAGATCCACCGTGAAAAGACATCAGGCGTCATTCGGCCTTTGCGTGGGCTTTGCGCTGATCCTCGTGTTGGGAATTGTGCCAACCATGATGGCGGCGGACCCGCCGATCGTTGGAAATTGGGAAGGGACTCTTGATCCGGGCGCTCAGCCTAAGAAGCGAATTGTCGTCCACATTACCGCAGCCCAAGACGGAAGCCTAAGTGGAACGATCGACTACCCTGATGAGAGCGCTTCGGGGGCGCTCATCACTGCCATAACCTATAAGGAACCCGCCCTCCACTTTGAAAGCACTTCCGGTCAGGTTTCGTACGACGGCACGATGAACAAAGAGAATTCTGAGATCGCGGGCACCTGGAAGCAAGGCGCGGCGGCGCTCAGTCTCACGCTCAAGAAGATCCCCTAAAGTCACGGGCTTCGATCTAAATATGAGCGCGGCTTCAATGTTTCAACGAGTGTAATCGCCTGTGGCTGTTGAAAAAGTCAGGCTGGATTGGAAGAGGGTGGGGTGAGTATCTCCCTTGAAGATTCGTTTCTTACGAAGTACCTAGGTCATTGCGGGGATCTGTGGTCTTGGCGTCTGGCTGAGGAAGCGGACTAGTAGTTTGATATTTTGCGCAGCCGCCGCCATGAAGAATTGCTCGCGAACAAACTTTAAGCCCCGCAGGCGCAGTCGCCGTAGTCCGATTTGATTCTTGAGTTCGGCGAACAGCGCTTCCACCTTCTTTCTTTCTCGTTGTGCCTTCGCGAATTCTGGTGTGTTGACCAACTCGCGAGCGCGTTGGCGGGCCGGTTCATCCATGTGAATAGCGAGATACTTATATCGCCCGCTGGTGCATTGCGCTTTTTGCGAACATGCCCCACAGCGTTTGCTGCTGCCGATGTAGGCGTGGGCGCGGTTGCGAACATTCAGGCCGACATAGTTGAGCTG
>PLEA01000510.1 GCA_003136335.1 Acidobacteriaceae bacterium
TGCTTCATCGCGTCGACGCGCCGCTGCTGACCGTTGACGTTGAGCGTAACCAGCCGCTCGCCTACACCCGCCACCGACTGCTGGCCGTGTAGAAGAGAGGAGGCGCGAAACAGATAGCTCGCCGAAGACACTGCCACACCGCTGGTGATGACGCCTTTGATGAAGTTGCGCCGAGAGACGGCTTTGGGAACGTCTTCTTGAGGCAGGTCTCGGATTGCCTTGGAACTTGCCTTTTCGGTCATACTGGGTCACCTCCTACCGCGTGCAGCAGCTGTAGAATCTTGTGGGAAGAAAGGCATGTGAGGTTTCACATCTTAGCAGTTGGATTAGCAGAAATAATGCCCGAATTCGGAAATTTTACGAATTTGTCCCACGTCAGCGGAAATGGGACAAACTTAAGACCAAGAGCTAAGCTAGCGCATCTCGGTCCGAGTCACGATGCCAATAACTCTTGGACAGTCGGCAAGCCGGAAGTAGTCCGGTCCCGCCATCACGAGATTAGTACTGAGAAGCGTGCAACTGGCGTTTGCCAGACAGGATGCAAAGGAACGCGGGGAGAGAGATGATGTTGGACACCGGTCGGATGACAGCTACCGCCCGCGCCGACATTGGTGCTTGGTATTGAAGCCCGACGATAAGCGTGGGTCCGGGGTTTGCGTACAGATGTGTGATGACGCTCGTCAGCTTTGACGACGATCTCGATTGGGAGTTTGCTTTTGATTCGCGCCTCGGGCATCCGGCCGGTCCTCGGTGGAGCCAATGGCGAAGAGATCAAAGAAACGGTGCGAGGAATTGCCCATCTTGCACCAGGATGCAGCCGGCATCGGTGTAGGCGCGAGCGAGTTGTTTGTCGCAGTCAGCGCTGATCGTGACCCCCAACCCGTCCGCAGTTTCCCAACCTTCACTCGCGATCTAAACGCACTTGCGGACTGGCTACAGCAGTGCGGGATTCGCTCGGTGGCAATGGAGTCAACGAGCGTGTACTGGATCCCCGTGTATCAGATCCTCGAGTCCCGCGGGCTAGAGGTGTGCCTCGTCAATGCGCAGCACGTAAAGAATATTCCCGGCAGGAAAACCGACAATGCGCTTCCTTTTCCTCTGACTGATGGCATATCCGATGTGCTGTGTCGTGCGAGCATCAATCGCGCTTCCACTAGGCCGCTCCAAATTCTGTGCCGCGTGCGGCGTGACCTTTAGGTTTCGGCATTCAGCCACGAAGTCCGCTGTGTCGTATGCCTTGTCGCCTCCCACCGTTACTTGTTTCGTGCCAGTGATCTGTTCCAGCATCCCCAGCGCGGCATCGCGCTCCGCGGTTCCGTTGGCCTCGAACACTTCGGTGTTCACGATCAGACCGTTGCGGTTCTCCACCAGAAGATTCCCGTTGTAACTCAGCTTGGCTTCTTTGCCCTTGCCCTTGCGCGCCAACTTCGTGTCTGGGTCCGTCTTCGATTCGTGTGTCTCGTTTGACCGCTTCTCCCCGTGAAAGTCTACCGTGGCATTGCCAGGATCATCCGGCAGAGCCGGAGGCTTGCCGTCCTTCCGCTGAAAACTCTTCCCACTCGCCCCAGCTTCCAGGGCAATGAAATTACCTCGCGTTGTCGTTGGGACGCAGACCGTTTGGTCAATGCTGCTCTCGAGCACCACCATGAGCGTGGTGACCTTGGTAAACGCGAGACTTCTGAAGCAGAACATCGCCCAGCCGGACACAGTATCCGCGATTCTCCCGAAGCGACTTAGAGGCCGATAAGCTGGCTAACGTCCTAAGCAAGTCAACACTCATTCCCCTTCTGACTCGCAGCGGACAGACTTGCTTGTGGACAAAGCAGGAATCACTTTACTGGTCCTCGTGAGACTACCATTGCCGGTAGTGCGTTTAGACAAGGAACAAGTGCTCCTATGTCACGAATCTGAACATGCTCTAGCGTCCTCTGAAGCTTTCTCACATCGCAAGAACGAGAGCGGCAGACCCATTACCTTCGTACCGGAGTAGGGCTTACCGAGGCGCGTTAGACTTAGTTCTTTACCGATACAAATGCACCAGCAAACTGAAAGCGTTTTGGCGCGCGTCGGCCAGCAACTGTCCCAGCTCGAAAGGCGCGATTGGGAGCTGTGGGTGATCGTGTCCCTTACCGGTGTCCTGGTTGCGACCGGACTGGCGGCAATTCTCTTTCCTGCAGCTTTCTTGAAGCATGACAACGTGCACTTCGAGGTCACGGTCTCTAGGCCTTTGGCTGTGGGCCTCATTGCTCTTTTGGCGTTGCTCAACACCTATCTCGTCTCAAAACGCCTTGAACTTCGTCGACTACGCGAACGGCTCATCTCCAGCACAATCCAGCAGGAGCTAGTCCGACAGCAATCCTTCACGGATCCGTTGACTGAGATCTATAACCGTCGTTCCCTGGAGGATATTGCGGGAAGATTCATCAGCCACGCCAGACGTTTGAGCAACTCACTCTCGCTTTTGCTGATCGACGTCGATCGGTTCAAGGATGTGAACACCACCTTCGGCCACCTGACGGGCGACGTGGTGCTAGCAGACACAGCAGCTCTGCTGAAGAGTTCCGTTCGCGGCTCAGACGCGGTGTTTCGATACGGGGGAGACGAGTTCCTCATTATCTTGGCTGACACATCACGCTCCGGAGCTGCCAAAGTTGTAGAAAGAATTAGAGCCTACCTCCTTGATTGGAACCTCGCAGCAACTCTAGACGGGTTCGAGTTGAGCCTGAGTATTGGTGTTTCGGAATGGTCCGATGGTGTGACTCTAAACGAATTACTTGACGAAGCCGACCGAGAAATGTACGCGGCGAAGGCTAATCACACGCTGGACAAAGCCCAACCTAGCCTGGTGAGAGCTGCAGCTCGGAAAATTGGGCTTTGAACAACCGCAAACGATCGCTGTCACCGCGCGCTGCAGTTATACGTCCGATCTCGGTGCGGCCCACCTTCGACGGCAGAAGTGTCCCACATTGGCCAAGTTATTGCTTTGGCGGTTCTAATCATCTGGAGCTTCGCGCCAGTGCGAGGTGACCAGCATCGTCAAGATCTTTACGATGGGATGTACCAGTGTGCTCATCACGGTAAGAGTAGAGGGATAGCGGCTCCGCACTGATCTACCTATCCGAGATGCCAGGCCGGTGCAGGTTTCATGCGAACGTGGAACTAGCGGCTTTCCCTCGACTGCCAGAAACTTCCGCAGCGCGGTTGTTACTTAGAAGTTGGTCGATTGCGTCGCTGGGGACGGGCCTAGAGTATAGGTAGCCTTGGGCCAGTTCGCAGCCAAGATCCTTGAGCATGTCCGCCTGCGCTTGGGTTTCGACACCTTCCGCGACGACCTTCAGGCGGAGACCGTGGGCGAGCATGACAATGATGCGAACGATTTCGCGGGTTTCGACATCCGTGTCCATGCGCGAGATGAAAGAACGGTCGATCTTCAGCGTATCCACAGGAAAGCGCTGCAGCCGGCTGAGGGAGGAGTAGCCGGTGCCGAAGTCGTCGATGTCCAGTCGAACGCCGAGCGCCTTTAACTCGGATAGCACCATGGCGGACCTGTCGGCATCGGCCATGGCGATCATCTCCGTGATCTCCAAGTTGAGACAGCAAGGATCCAGTCCAGTCTCCTGCAACGTCTTGCCAATCTGAGAGGCCAGATCGGGCTGCGCGAACTGCTTGGGGGTGATGTTTACATTGACGGTGAGGGGAGGATCAGACGGAAAGAGCGCCTGCCAGGAACGGAGTTGCCGGCAAGCGTCATAGAGCAGTTGGCGGTTGATGGGCAAGATGATACCGGTCTCATCCGCAACCGCGATGAATTCCCCAGGCATAACCAGACCTTCGGGACGCTGCCAGCGACTGAGCGTCTCGAACCCTACGATCTGGTCGTTGCGCAGAGACACGATGGGCTGGTAGTAAACGCGGAACTGGTTCAACTCGAGAGCCTTGCGCAAATCGGTTTCGAGCTGCAAACGTTTGATGGCGCCGGCATGCATGGCATGGTCGAACACCTCACAGCGGGCCTTACCAGTGCTCTTGGCGCGATACATGGCAATCTCGGCGTCTCGGAGGACGTCCTGCGCGTCTACCGCCCCATTGCTACTGAAAGCAATACCAATGCTTACGGAAAGCACAATCTCTTGACCATTGAAATCGAAAGGAACGGCTAGTCTGTGCTGAATGCGCTCAGCAACACGAATGGCGTCGCTGGGGTCATGTAGTTCCTCGAGGAGCACCGTGAACTCATCGCCTCCGGGGCGGGCCAACGTACTCTCGCCCACGAAGGGTTCTGCGTCTTCGCCCACGCGCGGACGTGAAATAGTGTCGACGCCGCGAAGGCTCGCGGTTAGACGTTGCGCGATTTGTATTAGCAGGCTGTCACCGGCGGCGTGCCCCAGACTGTCGTTGAAGACTTTGAACTCGTCAATGTCAATGAATAAGACCGCGAACTTGAAGTCCGAGTGCCGGCGCGAAAGAGTGATGGCCCGTTGCGAGCGGTCGAGAAAAAGAGCGCGGTTAGGGAGATCGGTTAAGCCGTCATGGAAGGACTGGTGGGCCAACTTTTCCTCGGCACGTTTCCTCTCGGTGATATCGCGGTTCACAATGACTAAGCCATCAGTCTCGCCTTCTGGGCTCCGAATCGCGCTAGCGGTCGACTCAAGGAAGCGCCAGGAGCCGTCTTTGTGTCGAATGCGGTATTCGAGCCGTTCTCCCCGTCCGGTGTTGCGGGCCTTCGCAGAAGCCTCCAGTACACGCGCGCGATCGTCAGGATGAATCTGATCCACGGAAGAAGTTGCGGCCAGTTCTTCCGGACCATATCCAAGAATCCTCTGGTATGCGGGACTGTTATAGAGGCGCTGTCCGTTGCGGTCTAGCACGGCGATCATGTCCGCGGCATTTTCCGTAATCAGTTGAAAGAGGTGTTCGCGCTCAGCTAATTGGCGGCGGATTCGCTGCAACTGCCACTGTTGGTAAATGGTGTAGATGTCGAATAACAGGACGAGAGCGGCCAGTCCGCGAACCCACTCTTTGAGGTTCAGCGAATAGCTGTTGTCGGTTGGCTGGTGGAAACCCGGAAGGGTTAAAGAAAGGATACCGAATGTGAGGACAAGGGTGACGGCTACGGCGGAGCCCCAAAGCCACCATTCCCGCCCCTCGACTTGGCGCGTGTGGAGAGCAGGAATCTTCGTTCTACTACCGGACAGAGAGGGTCTAGTCACAGCAATGGCCACCGATTCACACGTCGACAATCGAAATTCTGGGGCTAGTGAAATTTTAGATGAGGAAAAATGAAGTAAAAGTTACCGAAGTTTGAACGATCTGCGTGTCAGCGTTTTTCTGACAACTCCCATAACGCATTCCCGCAGGTTCAGAGAACGGACCCTGCAGCTTTGTAACTTGTTGCTGGGCGTGATGTTGGAATCTTGGAATAGGCTGGCACGTCGCCCGCTCCGCGGCGGTGCCGATCACATTTCTCTGGTACACTGACGCGCATGAAGGCGACCCACCGAAGACAATTTCTTGGGCAGTTCGTCGGCGCGGCGGCGGGGGCGTGGCTTTTGCCTCGGTTTGCGCGCGCGGGGGAAAGTTCTGCGCCGTCGGTTAAGTTTCCCGCCGATCCGCGGGAGCGGGTATCGGTGGCGGCCTATCCGTTTCGCGAGTTCATCGTGGGATGGAAAGGGTGGGACGGCAAATCTCCCAACGCGGTGCCGGCATCCCAGCAGATGGAACTGAAAGATTTTGCGGCGCACGTGGCCGACAAGTTCAACGTCCACAAAATCGAGCCTTGGAGCCGGGTCTTTCCTTCGACCGATCCTAAATATCTGGAGCAATTCCGCGCCGCCGTTGAGAAAGCCCACTCGGCGGTGGTGGACATCGCGGTGGATGAGGAGCACAGCCAGTACTCGCCGGATGCGGCTGAGCGCGGGCGGGCGGTCGCTTCCAGCAAGCGGTGGATAGATGTGGGCGCGGCGCTCGCTTCGCCGAGCATTCGCACCCATGTGCAGGGAGCCAAGGATTCGAAACCGGACGTGGGGCGTGCGGCTGACACTCTGTCGCGCGTCACGGAATATGGTGCGAAGAAGAATGTGGTGATCCATCTTGAAAATGACGATGCGGTGAGCGAGGATCCGTTTTTTATCGTGCAGGTGATTGAGAAGGTGAACAGTCCGTGGCTGCGGGCGTTGCCGGATTTCGGCAACACGCTCAACACGCATGACGACGATTATTCGTATCGCGCCATCGATGCGATGTTCGCGCATGCCTATGGCATTTGCCATGTGAAGGATGGCGAGGTCGATGAACAGGGCAAGGCCACGCATGTGGATCTGGCGCGCACGTTTGCCATTCTGAAAAAACATGGGTACAAGGGATACTGCTCGATTGAGTATGACGCTCCGGGCAATCCCTACAAGCCGACCGCGGAGTTGGTGGAGGAAACGGTGAAGTTCCTTTCGTGAGCGAGGGCCGCAGATTCCTCGCTTTACGGAATGACAATCTGCAAGCGTAGCTAATTTGAGGAGTTTGACGGGCAGAGACCATGGCGGGACAAGGCGTTCAGCGGCGGGAAGTGTTGCGCATTCTGGGGACGGCAGCAGCGGCGGCCCATTTTCCGAAGTTCAGCAAGTGGACATTCGCCTGTGGGCATATTGGGAATGCGGCCTTGCAGATCAAGCCTGCGATGTATCGTCCGCAATTNNCTGAGGTGCAGTACGGGTTTCGCATGGGGCTCGCATGGCTGAACGCCCATGCTGAGCAAGCGGATGGGAAGCGATTTGTGGAGCTGACGCCGGAACAGCAGACTTCCCTGCTCGAGCCGCTTGGGTTTAAAGACAAGGCGCATCCGGGCGAGGAGACGGGGCGTCGATTCTTCCGCATGATGCGCGAGTACACGGTGACGGGCTTTTATACCAGCGAAATTGGATACAAAGAGCTGGATAATCCGGCGCTGAAGTTTTACGCCGCATCGCCGGAGTGTCCGCACCACGGCGATCCGGAGCATGCGCATGTTGCGCAGGCTCGTTCCTGATAACGGCGGCTCGTCGTTGGTCGTTGGTCGTTAGCCTTGATCGTGAGTCGAAAGCTATGTTTTGCCACGACTAACGACCAACGACGCGGTCGAGTTAAGAAGCCATGGCCAAGCAAATCTACGATGTGATCGTGATTGGGACTGGGGCGGGCGGCGGCATGGCGATCAAGACGCTGTGCGAGGCTGGGCTGAAAGTATGCGCCATCAACGCCGGCCGCAGGCTCGATCCCGAAAAAGATTTCCGCTATCACCGCATGCCATGGGACATGAAGTTTCGTGGGCTCGACGATCCCAAACGGCGGGCCGAATCGTTCGGCTACATGGACAACGAGTACACCAAGGCCGCGTGGGACCACGAGATTCCGTTCACGGTTGCGCCGGGCACGAAGTGGATGTGGCCGCGCTGCAACGCGGTCGGGGGCAAGACGAATTTCTGGGGACGTAGCTCGGCACGCTTCGGCGAAATCGATTTGCGCGCGGCCTCGCTCGACGGTTATGACGTGGACTGGCCGGTCACATACGAAGAAATCAGTCCGTTCTACACCCGCGTGGAGAAGATGATTGGCGTGGCCAGTACGGTGCAGAACCGGCCGAGCAATCCGGATGGCTCGTATTTGCCGCCGTTTAACTTCCGCTGCCTTGATTTCATTCTGGAAGCAGGCTGCAACAAGGTTGGTGTGCCCTATTTGCCGGATCGTTGCGCGCAGCTTACGCAGCCGCACGAAGGACATCCCGCGTGCCATTTCTGCGGAGAATGCACGACGGGGTGCGATGTGGGGGCATTTTTCTCAACGCCGTATTTCCTGCTGCCGAAGGCGGAGGCGACGAAGAACCTCGACTTACGCACGAATGCGCTGGCGAAAAACGTCCTGGTCGATGAGAACGGGCACGCGGCGGGAGTGGCTTACATCGACCGCAAGACGAAACAGGAAGTCGAGGTGTACGGGCGCGCCGTGGTCGTTGGGGCGTCGTGCATCGAGTCGGCGCGCATTATGCTGAATTCGAAATCGCGGCGGTGGCCCAACGGTATCGCGAATTCCAGCGGGCAGTTAGGGCGTAATCTTTGCGATCATCTCTATGGCGAGTCGGCGCGGGGATATCTGCCGCAGTTGCTGGGGCAGCCGAGTTTCCCTGACCACGTGGCCGACAGCACGATTGCATGGATGCCGCGCTGGCAGAATCTGAAAGATCCGCACGAGGAGAAATTCATTCGCGGATATTCGGTTTATCCGGACGGCGGCTGCGAGGAATTTCCCTGGTTTGCCAATGCCCTCGATGGCTTCGGATCGTCGTTCAAGCGCGAGATCAAGCGGCGGTATCCTGC
>PLEA01000099.1 GCA_003136335.1 Acidobacteriaceae bacterium
GTACGGCGGCAAAACCATCATCCTGGCTCGTTTTATGCCCATTGTAAGAACGGTCTGTCCCCCCGTGGCGGGTGCTGCGGGAATGCCCTACCCACGCTATCTGGCATTTGACATTGCTGGCGGCGGCATCTGGGTCGGCACGATGATTTTGGGCGGATACTTCCTCGGCAAACGCGTGCCCAACATAGGCCAGAATATCCACTGGGTCATCGCTGCTGTTGTGGTGGTCTCATTGCTGCCGGGCGCGATCGGAGTTTTGCGTGCGCGAAATCGTCAGGCCTCTAAGCCAAGCCCGGTACCAGTTGTTGAGGGCGGGCAAGAGTGATGACGTTACTCGGCGACCAGAGTGATCAGGCTGACGAAGAAAAACCGAATTGCACATTGCGAGCTCCCGCAGAATCCGGCCGCATTACGATCCCCACAACATCCTCTTAGACGGTTCCTAAAGCGTGGCGACTCCACCTAAAGCCATCATTTTCGATATTGGTCGCGTCATCGTTCGCGTGAACCCGAGGCGCGCGATCGAACCCTTGTTTGCGGCGGTGTCTTCAGGGCGCATGGCAGCCGGCATGCCGCAGCTTTCACCCGAGAAACTTTGGTCCGCTATTGAGGACGATCCAAGCTGGGCACCGTGGCAGGAGGGGAGGTTGTCGCCGCACGAATGGCACAACCACGTTACGCGCCTGCTGGGGATTCCCATCGGCTTTCGCGAGTTTTGCGCGGCATGGAATCGGGCGCTCGATCCCGAGACCATTCTCGGCGACGAACTGTTCGCGAAACTTAGCTCCCGTTCCCGTCTCGCGCTCCTTTCGAACACCGATCCGATCCATTCCGAGCATCTGGAGAAGCATTTCGCATTTGTACGGCGGTTCCCCGTCCGGGTTTACTCCTGCGATATCGGCTCGCGCAAACCACTTCCCTTGATCTACCAGGCAACTTTGAGTTCACTGGGGGTGGCGGCGCGCGATGCCATTTACATTGACGACGTTTTGGAGTTTGCTGAAGCTGCACGCTGTCTGGGGCTCGATGCAATTCAATTTGCGAGCCCCGCTCAGCTAATAGATCAGTTATCCACGCGAGGATTTATCTGCCAGTAAACAAATGGCATTTAGACCTTCGTTCGCACTACAATCCCCGGAGCCCTTCTCGCCGCCGGTTGGTGCCAGCAATCGTCAGGCACCGGCGTACCTCACGTAGTACTGGGTCTCCATAGTCCCCGCCCGTTATCGCCTAAGAGAAAAATACGAATACGCGTAAAGATTTCTGCTTACGATGGCCGGGATATTTGTTGATTTGCGGATTAGATCGCCGTATCCTTAGGTAAACAGGCACCTTGTCAAACCGTCGCTCGGGAACACCCGCTGGCGACATACGTGCTGTCTCCATGCTGAATTTGCAGTCGGGCCGCGAGAATAGATTCACTGAGGGGGACTAACAATGGCTGAGAATTATGAAGATCGAGTGGTAGAAGTGCATGGCACGCCAGGGTGGATTGCGCCGGTGATTGTGATTCTGGCACTGATATCTCTGACCGGCTTGGGACTCGCGTGGTATGACTCGTCTCAGCTGCAGGTGGCGCAACAGTCGTTCGGCGCTGAAATGAAGACGGCACAACAAAATACCGCGCAACAGATTGCCACGCTGGAACAAAAACAGACCCAAGCGGATGCCGCCAATACGGAGCTACAAGGCGATCTTGGCGTGGTGACCAAGCGGCTGCGTATTACCCAGGGCGACCTCAAAACCGCTCGCGCAGAGGAAACGCAGATCCGGGACGAGAGTGCACAGAAAATCGCCCAAATGGATAGCGATGTTAAGACTCAGCTCGCAACCAAAGCGAGCACCGACGACCTGAACGCCACAAATGGAACGGTCACTGGCGTGAAAACAGATCTCGAGGGAACCAAGAACGATCTGAAAATGGCTCGCAGCGAGCTAGGCACACTGATTGCCCGCAATCACGATGAAGTCGATCAGTTGCGTCGCATGGGCGAGCGCGACTATGTCGAATTCGCGGTGCAAGGCCGCAATAAGCCACAAAAGGTGGGCAATGGGAACCTGACGGTTGAATTGCGCTCCGTAAATATGAAAAAGAATCAGTTCACGGTGGCTCTGGTTGTTGACGATGTTCGCACTGAAAAGAAAGACCGCACCGTTAACGAACCCATCGTTTTCTACCCTCGCGGCTCTCACCAGCCCGATGAATTCGTAGTTAATTCGGTGAACAAGGACAAGATCACGGGCTATGTGAGCATGCCGAAGAACGGTGCCACCACGACGGCGGCATCGGGCAATTAGTCGTTCGAATTATCTCCGGTAGTGGTTTGGCGGCGGCGGCGAGGGGCATACCTCTCGCCGCCGTGTTTATTTTTGCCACACTGATGGTTCGCAGCGACAGGCCGCGATAAACTGCGGCCGCATGCTGGCCCCCCGCCACGTTATCTTCACATCGATTGAAGGAGCATTGGTCGATTCCGGGTCGCTCTCCTGGATCGCCGCAGCGGATGCGCTCGCCGAGATTGGCAGGCGCCGCGTTCCATTGGTCCTCGCAAGCGCAGGCACCCGCGCTCAGCTCGAGTCTCTTCGCCGTAAGGTCGAGCACTCCCATCCATTCATTACCGAGAGCGGAGGCGGAGTATTCCTGCCAGACGGCTATTTCTCTCTGGCGCTTGAGGGTGCCGCACGCGCTGGGCGCTACTTCTGCGCCCCTTTTGGGCGTCCGTATGGCGCCGTTACGCAAGCACTTGAGGAAATTGCCGCGGCGGCGCAAGCTACCGTTGTCGGCTACGCGCAGATGAGTGCCAGAGAGCTGGCGCAAAACACCGATGAGTCCCTGCGAGATGCGGAACTAGCCCGCCAGCGAGAATTTAGCGAGCGTTTCTTTTTCGCAGGAGACACTGACAAGGCCGCAAGTCGGTTTGCCGCAGTCGCCCGAGAACGCCACTGGGAAGCCGTCCCAGGAGACCCGTTTTGGGAACTTAGGTCGGGGAATGACGTGGGCCGTGCCGTGCGATATCTGATGCACCTCTACCGCACTTCTACCCGCTCCCGATTGAGCTCCGTAGGAGTTGGCAGCACCGCCGAGGACCTCCCTCTGTTGCTGGCGGTTGACCATCCGATTATTTTGCCGAGTATGCATAAAAGGCTGGCCGAGGCATTGACCTGTCGCCTGCCGAACGCATCCACAGGCGAAGCTTCCGGGCCACATGGCTGGAACGACGCGATCTTGGCCATTCTCGAAGGAACTTAGGCGCGTTGAGCAATAGTGGGCACGCTTCGGGCAAAACTGAGCACCAGATGGGTGCTATGCAGGTAAACAGTAACCTGTCCTTAAGACATGCATCCTTGTAAGGCATTTATTTTAAACAATTTATCGTTTTAGCTGTCTGTTTCACTCCTGGCAACACGATTGCCCTTGATTCAAGCGATACCTCATTCGCCTTTCGAGCAGATACATTCGGCAGTTACCTGGGTGGTTCGCCGATCAAGGCCATGGCGCTTGACACAAGGAGTGCTACAAAAAATGCGAATTTTGCGCAGCTTTGCGTTACCAGCTTCGGAAACACAACTGGGCCTCGCACTCGCGGTATCGGTCGTCATCATGGGGCTTCTTGTGTGCGCGTTGACCTGGCAATCGAGCGTAATCGTTCATCAGCGTGACTTGATTCGCGTGCTCTGGAGCTGGAAATTTAGCGGCTAGTCCAAGGCCTGACGGCGCCGTGTCCGTGGGCTTGGTTGGCGGGTGCCGAAGCACGCGGC
>PLEA01000621.1 GCA_003136335.1 Acidobacteriaceae bacterium
AAAACGATTGAAGACTGGGTGATTGAGCGAGCTTATCGCTCGGTGCACGGCGTAGCGGACGACTCCGGCTTCGGCGGAACCGTAATGCAATATCAAGTACTGCTCGACCCAGCGCGTATTTATGGCTATCACCTGACCATTCCTCAAGTGACGGCGGCGCTGGCGGCCAACAATTCCAATGCTGGCGGTGGCTTTTATTCTCAAGGAGGACAGTTCTATTACGTTCGCGGCATCGGGCTGGTNNCTCATGCTGCGCGGGGAACAGACCCAGAACGTCCTTAAGGGAGTCGAAGCGAAGACCGAGGAGTTGAACCGCCAGATCCTGCCGCCTGACGTCAAGATTCATCCCTACTACGACCGCAGCGAACTGGTGGACCTCACCACCGACACGGTGGAAGCGAACCTGCTTCGCGGCATGGTGCTGGTTTTGATTGTGCTGATTTTTTTTCTGGTCAGCTTCCGGGCCGCGGTTATTGTTGCCCTCACCATCCCCCTCTCGCTTTTGTTTGCCTTCATCGTGCTGCATGCGCACGATGTTGCCGCGAATCTGCTTTCCATCGGCGCGATTGATTTCGGGATTGTGATCGATGGCACCGTGGTGATGATTGAGAACATCTACCGCGAATTGGCGTTACGGGAGGGACAGCAGTACAACCTGAACGAAGTCATTCTGGCGGCGGCGAAAGATGTGGATCGGCCGATTTTCTATTCGGTGGCCGTCATCCTCGCCGGTTATCTGCCGATCTATGCGCTGACCGGGCCTTCGGGAAAATTGTTTCACCCCATGGCAGAGACCATGTCGTTTGCCTTGGTGGGTGCGCTCCTTCTGACGCTCACACTGATCCCCGTGCTGGCCTCCTACTGGTTCAAGAAAGGCGTTCGCGAGAGACCGAACCGCGCCTTCGAGTGGATGAAAGAAAAATACGCAGGTCAGCTGGATTGGGTCCTCGACCGGCCAAAGACAACGATGTTGATCGCGGCTCTGATCTTCGGGGCGACCTTGCTGCTCGTACCCTTCATCGGCGGCGAGTTCATGCCTCACCTGGATGAAGGCGCGCTCTGGGTGCGGGCCACCATGCCTTACACCATTTCTTTCGAGGAGGCCAGCAGCATTGCTCCGCAGGTACGGGACATTCTGATGTCCTATCCGCAGGTTACCGTGGTGGGCTCTGAGTTAGGACGGCCCGACGACGGTACTGATCCCACCGGCTTTTTTAACTGCGAGTTCTATGTTGGCCTGCGGTCATACAAAGACAAGTCCTGGACCGGCGACATCAGCGAGAAAAAACAGCTCGTCGAAGCGATCAACAAGAAGCTCACGGCCTTCCCCGGAATTATCTTTAACTATACCCAGCCCGCGGAAGATGCTGTAGATGAAGCTCTCACCGGCCTCAAGAGTTCTTTGGCCGTAAAAATCTATGGCGACGATCTAAACGTACTGCAGGACAAAGCGATCCAGATTAAGAACATCCTCTCGAATGTACCCGGATTCACCGACCTCACGGTAGTGCGCGAGCTGGGCCAGCCCAGCCTGCTGGTCGATGTCGATCGCGACAAGATTGCACGCTACGGAATCAATGTCGCGGACGTGGAGGCTGTGATTTCCGCCGCAGTGGGCGGGCAGGCGGTCACTCAAGTCATTCAAGGAGAGAAGCTGTTCGATCTGGTGGTCCGCATGCAGCCCCAATTCCGCAGCAGCGCACATGAGATCGGAAATCTTTTGGTGGGCACACCCGATGGACAACAGATCCCGCTCAGCCAGCTCGCCAATATTACTCAGGGAAATGGTGCATCGTTTATTTATCGCGAAAATAACTCCCGCTACATCGGGGTGCAGTACAGCGTCGAGGGGCGTGATTTGGAGCGTGCGGTGCAAGACGGCCAGGCGGCGGTCAAGAAGGTTGTGACCTTGCCCCAGGGCTACCGGATGGAATGGGGCGGCGAATACAGCCAGTTTCTCGAGGCGAGATCGCAGATGTACTTCATTGGTCCACTTGCCGTAGTGCTGATTTTCATGATCTTGTTTGCTCTCTACGGAAATTTCAAGTTCCCCGTCACCATTGCCTTGGGCGTAATCATGACGGAACCGGTGGGAGCGCTGGTTGCCTTGAAACTCACGCACACCCCCTTCAGCGTTTCGTCGGTCTTGGGCCTTCTGGCATTGCTCGGAGTTTCCGTGGAAACTGCCGTCATCCTCGTCTCCTACATCAACAAATTGCGCCAGGAGGGAATGGGCATTCGCGCGGCCACGCGAGAAGCTTCGCTGCTTCGGCTCCGTCCCATCATGATGACAGCTCTCGTCGCCTGCCTGGGATTGCTACCGGCCGCGCTCTCCACCGGCATTGGATCGGATACTCAAAGGCCGTTCGCCATCGTCATCGTGGCCGGCCTCATCTCCCGGCTGTTCATCGGCTTCTTCGTCAATCCCGTGCTGTACGAGATGGTCGCCCGAGAAGGCGACGTCCTGCAGGTCTAGACGAAAGCAGCGGTAAGGCGCCTGAACATTCATCGAATGTGTCGCGCTGGCGGGTGAAGAGCAACGAACTCGCGAAACAATGAGGTTCAAAAGCGCGGAAGCGGAGCGGCGGAGCGAAGGACCTGATGTGAACCATTTGAGATGTATGGTCGGCCCTAGCAGACGATTTTCGAACTTTTCTCTTGAACACCCGCACTTTTGAACCAGCGCTTTCAGCCGTTTAGGATCGACTTCACCCAAATCGTCAGGCCCTGGCGGACGATTTTCGAACCTAGCGGGGGCTTACTTTCGCTGGCCGACCGAACCGGGCGTCGAGCCGATTTCAGTCAACACCGTAGATTTTGAACAGAAGCCGCAGGAAAACGGTCGCGCCGGGCCGCGCATTCTCGGGAGAACATCGAACATGGTCGGCATTTGTTTCTGCGCTTATGTTTTCGAGAATTTTCGCCGCAGACCCTTGACGATTCGTTCTCCGAGAGTTCCGAAAGGCTGATCGGTAGTGATGTATGTCCAAGTTGCTCCGCGCTCAAAACGCTCAGGCTCCTGGAAATCGATGACGCCGTTTCGAATCTCGGCGGTTGCAAGAGCCTCAGCAACACCTTCGCTCAGGAGCCGATGGAAATCCTCATAAATTGCTTGCTCTCCGGTCAGGAACTCGTAGAGAGGATCACGATTGCCCCACGAAACCCAATGTATGCCGCCCTTCAGTTCCGCAACATTAGCGAGGTAGTCGGCCCAGAGGTCGTCCACGATGGCCAGGGCTAGTTGGCGCCCGGTTTCTTCGAGAGTCACTCTACCGACAGACTGGGTTAGTTCCAAATATTGCCCTTCGGGCACCATTGAACGGAGGCTCCAGTTCGGTGACAGCAGAATCTCGCGGCGCAGGCCGTGCATTTCGCGGTGGTGCCCTACAACAGTGCATTCGTATTTCCAGAGCGTCTTCCGAATCTCAAGATTCTGGCCTTCCGCTGTGCGCTGCACGCTGTCGATATCGGGATTCTCCGCAATCCCGAAGCGCACTAGCAGGTCGTCATCAAGGCTGATGAAGAAGCGGGACGTGCCCGGATCACCCTGCCGTCCTGCACGACCGCGAAGTTGGTTGTCAATGCGCCTCGCTTCGTGACGAGTTGTGCCGATCACGTACAAACCGCCGAGTTCCACAACCTTCTCGCGGTCTCTTGGCGGATTCCCTCCCAACAGAATGTCGGTGCCTCGCCCCGCCATGTTGGTGGAAACCGTGACTGCCCCAAGCGCGCCGGCTTGGGCGATAATTCCCGCTTCCGCCTCGTCGTTCCTTGCATTCAGGACCGAATGCTGGATACCGGCCAGCTGCAGGCGACCGCTCAATTCTTCCGACGCCTCAACGCTCGCCGTTCCGATCAGAATCGGACGACCGGTCTTGTGGACTGTTTGAATCTCCTCCGAAAGCGCTCGACTCCGGGTTTCCTTGTCGGCAAACACGACGTCGGCGAGATCCTGGCGAATTACCGGGCGATTCGTCGAAATCGCCGTTACCGGCAGTTTGTATACCTCCCAGAACTCTTCGGCTTGCGTGGCGGCGGTGCCGGTCATGCCGCAGATTCGCTCATACATTCGGGTCAGGCTTTGCACCGTGATCGAACCGAGGATGCGGCCCTGTGTCTTCAGGCGCACGCGTTCCTTGGCTTCAACAGCGGACTGCAGTCCGGCTGGCCAGCGGCGATTCTGGGCAATGCGGCCTTTGAACTCGTCCACCATGTCGATGGAGCCGTTCTTGACCACGTAATCCACATCACGTCTTAAAAGCGCATGCGCATGCAGCGCATCTTGGACCGCGGTCAGAATCCGAAGATTCTGCTCGTCGAACAGACTTCCGCAGCTGAGGGCTACTTCGACCAGTTGGATGCCGGCGTCGGTCAACTGCACATTCCGGGCAAACTCATCAAGAGAGTAGTGGACGCGGGGGCGAAGCCTTGTCACCACTTGGTCAACCCGGTATGCGAACACGGAATCTTCGGGCATTCCACCCGCGATGACTAGCGGGATGCGAGCCTCGTCGATCAAGATGGAGTCGGCCTCATCGATGACCGCAAATGCGAACAGCCGCTGGACCAGTTCCTCTGCGCTCTGCGCCAAACCATCCCGCAAGTAGTCGAAGCCGACCTCGTTCGCAGTGGCATAGGTCACATCACATAGGTACGCGGCACGGCGTTCCTCTGAGGGCATGGTCTGCGAGATGTGAGCGACGGAAAGTCCGAACCAATCGTAAATTCCTCGCATCCACAGGGCGTCCCGGCGAGCAAGATAGTCATTGGCGGTCAGCACATGGGTTCCGCGGCCCTGACGCGCGTACCAAACCACGGCAGGCACAGCCGCGAGCGTCTTACCCTCGCCGGTCTGCATCTCCGCGACATATCCGCGTTGCAGCGCGAGCGCGCCCTGGATCTGCACCTCGAACATATGCAATCCCAGCACACGCTCTGCGATTACCGCCGTCAGCGCGAACGTTTCAACAACGTCAGCTTCACAGGGCAGACCTTTCGCAGCAGACCTGAGTTGATCGCCGGTTAGCTCAGAGAGCCTCTGCCGTCGCTGGGCAATCGCCCGCAGTTGGTCTTCAAACTCGCGATCTCTGAGTCCGAAAAGACGCAGTAGATTTCTAAACACACTAGTCGCCTTCCCTTTCGTTGGTAGTCACTACGAGAGGAGGGAGGTTAGGGGAGGTGGTCGTTGGAACAGAACAGCGGCGTCGGGCTCGGGCCTAGTCCGCGACACGTAGGTAAGTGTTGATTGCAGGACCTGTGCGTCTGCCGGAATGCGCTGCTCTTTTAGAGGGATCTGTTGTTCCGCTTTGGAGCGGCAGACTATTTCGATGCTCGCCCTGACACGTATGGACGGCACAACAGCGTGCGTTGAAAGCAATGCAAGCAGTGCGGCGAATACGCATTGACAATGCGGATCGTGCCATCACACGTGAGCATATCACGGCTTTCCAGCGTAACTGCGGCAAAGTCGTCTGTTTTTACCGACGAATCTGTTAGTCATTGAAGATTGCGAGCAGATCACGGGCTATCCGGAAGTGATCCGTGTGAAGAGCGAACGACTGGAACAATTAAGGTGCAAAAGGCCGGAGGGGTTGGCTTGCATGTCTCTGGAAGAATAAGGCGGGAATTGTTGGTCGGGACGGGCAGATTTGAACTGCCGACCCCTCGCACCCCAAGCGAGTGCTCTACCAGGCTGAGCCACGTCCCGACGAGAAAGGATTCCACGGATGCGACGGTCGCCGTAAGGCAACCCGTCAGCCTCCGGCGGAGGGGTTCACTGCACAAGTTTACACCACAACCGCTTCTTCGCGCGTTTTGGGACGGGCACGGCCTGAAGTAGTGCCAACGGACCCAGACGCCACCTTAGCTTCAGCCTCTGAGGACTACGCTCTACTCCAGATCTCTCCAATTCATTCCCACTCCCATATCCACCTGAAGAGGCACGGCCAGCGCGTGGACTTTCTCCATATGCTCCCGCACCAGCGGCTGCATAATCTCCACTTCGTTCTCGGGAACTTCAAACACCAGTTCATCGTGCACCTGCAGGGTCATTCTGGATTTCAGGCCGCGCTCCCGCAGGGCAGCGTCGATGCGGATCATGGCGATCTTAATCAGGTCCGCCGCCGTCCCTTGCAGAGGGGTGTTTACCGCGGTGCGCTCGGCGAATCCGCGCTGGTTAGCGTTCTTGCTGTTGATGTCGGGGATGGGGCGCACGCGTCCGAAGAGCGTTTCCACTTTCATGTCGCGCCGGGCTTCTTCCAAAGTCTTATCGATGAAGGCGCGCACGCCGTTGTACTTTTCGAAATACGCAGCAATGAATTGCTTGGCTTCGCTCGGCTCAATGCCAAGATTCTGCGAAAGTCCAAAAGGCGAGAGGCCGTAGACAATGCCGAAGTTCACCACCTTGGCCTGCCGGCGGTGGTCGGCCGTGACCATCAGCGGCGGCACGCCGAATACTTGCGAAGCCGTCAGCGTGTGCACATCGTCGCCACGGCGGTAGGCCTCGACCAGCAGGGAATCGTGCGAAAAATGCGCCAGCAGGCGCAGCTCAATCTGCGAATAATCGGCGGTCAGCAGCATATGCCCGGGCTCCGCGATGAAAGCCGCTCGGATTCCCCGCCCCAGTTCGGTGCGGATCGGAATATTTTGCAAGTTCGGATTGGCCGAAGACAGGCGTCCGGTCGCGGTTCCGGTCTGCCCGAAAGTTGTATGCAGGCGTCCGGTCGAAGCATTGATGAGGGCGGGCAGCGCGTCCACGTACGTGGACTTCAGTTTCGTCAGTTGGCGGTAATCGAGCACCATGCGCGCGATGGGATGATTCTCAGCCAGTTCTTCGAGAACATCGACCGCAGTTGAGATAGTGCGGCCCTTGCCGTATTTCACCGGCTTGGGCAAGTTCATACGATTGAACAGAACGTCGCCCAGTTGCTTCGGCGAGCCCACGTTGAATTCCATCCCCGCAACTTCATAAATTTCTTTCGCCTGGGCGGCGATCTCGCGCTCCAGTTCGCCCGACATCTGCGAGAGCGCGGCCGTGTCGATTTTGACCCCGGCATGCTCCATGCGCGCCAGCACCGGCACGAGCGGGAGATCCATTTCTTCGTAAAGTTTGACCAGACCCGCTTGCTCGATTTCACTGCGCAGCGCACCAGCCAGCCGTCCCGTGATGTCGGCGGACTCGGCTAGTTCCTCGGTTAGCTTCAGGTTGAAACGCCGCAGGGCGACGTCCGCCAGCCGGTGCGATGAGTAGGTCGGATTGAGCAGGTAGGAATACAGCATGGGATCGTGGCGCACGCCTGCAAGAGAGATTCCGAGCGGATCCATCGCATGAATCGCAGCCTTGTAATCATGGAACGCTTTGGGCACGGCAGCGTTCGTGAGGATAGATCGCATTCTTTCACCGGCGCCGCCAGAGTCAAGTTTCACGATCACGGCCGATCCCGCAACTGCCGAGATGGCGACGCGACGCGCCGTGGGTGCGGGGATCGGCCGGAGCATCAACTCTCCCAAAGCCCCCAGCGATCCGTCCAAGCCTCCGCCCATCCCTCCCTCCAGGAAGGATAGTTGGGTGGCCTGCACCTCCTCTTCTGTTTCTTCTTCCTCCACCGCCGTAACGGTTTCTACCTGCTCAACCGCCACGGCGAGAGCGCCTCCAGCCGCAACTGCACCAAGCACGCCCTCGATATCCGCAGCCGACTTCGCCTCCGTGTAGTGGGTCGAGCTCACCTCGACCACCGGCAGCAGCTCTTTCAGCAGCGAGGTAAATTCCAGTTCGGCGAAGAGCGCGCGCAAGTCGTCAACGTTAGGAGCGCCGGCGCGCATGGATTCCACATCCAACTCGATGGGAACATTCGTGTCGATGGTCGCCATGCTCTTGCTGAAAAGAATCGTGTCGCGATTGTGCAGCAACGACTCGCGGTAAGTTTTCCTTTCAACTTCCGCAGCATGCTCCAGCGCCTGCTCGACGGTGCCGAAGCGTTTGATGATTTCCACCGAGCCTTTGTCGCCAATACCCGGCGCTCCCGGAATGTTGTCGATGGCATCCCCGCGTAGCGCCATCACGTCGATCACGCGGTCCGGAGGCACGCCGAGAATTTCTTCTACCTTCGCGGCATCACAGATCAGGTTATCTTTGGGCGGATTCAGAATCTGCACTTTGTCGTTGACCAACTGCATCATGTCCTTGTCGCTGGAAACGACATACACAGGATGCGAAGCCTCGGCAGCCTTGCGAGCCAGAGTGCCGATTACGTCATCGGCCTCAAAGCGCACGACCTCCAGGATCGGAATCCGGTACGCCTCCAACGCCCGGCGAATGTAAGGAACCTGCTGCGCCAGGTCTTCCGGCATGGCCACGCGGTTGGCTTTATACCCTTTGTATTCCACTTCCGTGAACGCCTGCGTCTTGATATCGAACTTTCGAATGCTGGTCACCGCGTCCGCCTGTTCGTCGCGAAATGTGGGCCCGGCCACATCGAACACGGCCGCCAGATATTCGGGAGAAAAATCCTCGCGCAGTTTGCGCAGCATGTTCACGAAAACATAAATCGCGGCCGTCGGCAGCCCCGTCTTGGTCGACATGGGACGCTGCCGCGCCATCGCATGGTAAGCGCGGAAGATGAACGACATGGTGTCGATCAGATAGACGCGGCCGAGCAAGGCCGGGCCCTGGCCAAAAGTACCCTTAGACGGTCCGTCAGTCGCGGCTTTGCCGTTCGAAGGTGCCGCCGTCAGAGGCTGGTCCGGTGATTTCTTACGCGCGGGCAACCCTTTTAGTTTAGCAGCAGAGAAGCAGCTAGAAATCGATCTGGAAGTCGGCCTGGACTATCTTCTTCCCGGCGTCACCAGAGTTGTTGCGGAAGACGAGGTGATACTTGGCGGGCTCACCGAGTGTCGGAGGCAGGCCTGCCGCCACTTCCTGAGCGGCATCCGCAGAAAACATTGCCTCGCCCGAGTGTCCGCTGAGGAAATCGGCGTACTGCTTCTCGTTTA
The DNA here is from genome assembly GCA_003136335.1 of Acidobacteriaceae bacterium. Next base: position 8,992 of record PLEA01000621.1, read on the forward strand.
ACAAAAGAAATTCCACGTCCGCGGTGTCTGTGGAGAGCGTGCCGTGCCGCTTTAAGAACGCACGATAAGTTCCCCGCAGTCGCGGATTGGAAGCGTGAGCTGGGACTTCGATGGGCAAGCTCACGATGTCGGTAACCGCAAAAGTCTTGTGCAGGACGGCGCTGCTGGCACCCACCGGCGACTCGCCAACGTGGTCGGAGGGAGTGGCTCTACCCGAAATCGGCTGCAAGCTGCTGGTCCCCACCGGCGACCGGCTCACCGGATTGGAGATCGTGGCTCTATGCGAAACCGGCGGCAACGTCTCGACGTGGGAAGACTTCTGACGCAACATATAGTCCGCCATCGGGCCCGTGACCGTAACCATTTCTTGAGCTTGCCGGAGTTCAGCGTAATTCGGGAGAGTCTGCACCTGAACAGGCGCGGCGGAATCGCCTCGCGCAGCCACCACTTCCACCACATGGCGCCGAAGCGTCCAGGCATACGAGCTCGCCAACACCAAAATGAAACTCGCCAGCAACCAGCCTAGGAATCGCTTCATGTCTGCTCCTTGCAGAATGCTAGGGGGAACTCAGGCGGGTACGGAAGCTGTCGAAGGATTGCGGAAGTTACTTCGGTTTGCCGTATTCGGTGTTGAAGTGGAGCTTAATCTCTCCGCACGTGCCCTGTTCGGGCGAGTAAACCACGCAGGTATCGAAGGGCCGCGAATACATGTGCAGGCTGACCGCGCGTTGGTTGAATTCTCGAGGATTCACCACGCGATGCACGGGATCGGCAGGATCGACCGCGCACGGATGCGAGATATTCATCTCGACGGTGTTGCTGGGTTCCAGCCGGCAGCGTCCAGCTTGCAAGTCCTGGTGAACGAGATGAAAGTTCTCCACATGTAAACGCCCGATCGGCACCGCCATCCAGCAATTCTGGTCGCGATGATTGTGCACCGAACTGGCCTGCCCGGTCTCCCAGCAAATGGCCATCAGTTCGTACACTGGCGTCCGGTCGATAAGATTCCGTGTGTAATGCTGCCGATTCCAAGTCAGGTAGGGCGCGAGCGAGTCAGCGCTGACGGGCGTGTCCTGAAGAAATCGCCGAACCACTTCGGTCTGATCGAAGGCGGCCTCGGGCAACTGGCGAAGACTTTCGACGAGAGTTTGGATGGAAACTGGTGTTACCGCGGTGGTCATGGTGCGCTCCGGAGATAAAGTATAGCGTAGCGGTTTGTGCCTTTTCGGCCGACCTTCAGGGGCTCCCGGTTTTCTATTCAGCTTCTGACCAGAGCGATCCCGGTATTCCGCGCGGCGCAAGCTGTCGTCAAGCGTTCATTAGATTCGTTGCTAGACTAGGTGTATGAAAACCGTAGGAGCGTTCGGAGCGAAGACGCATTGGAACGAATTATGAGGAGAGTTTTGAAGGGCCAGTCTATCCGGATCACGAGCCGAGGGACTCCTGTGGCGAAGTTAGTTCCCAACGAAGACGGCGAGCCCAAGGATCTGAAAAAGGTAGTTCGCGAAATCCGCGAGATCCGGCAGGGAGCAAGTCTGGGAGACTTCACGGTCCGCGAGTTAATCGACACAGGTCGACGCCACTAAACGGTCCGCACTGGAGTGCCTCAAATGGCGCGGAAGCGATCGCGCCTCCTCTCTGTCCATTTGAAGTAGCGAACGCTTTGCTGATGGAGCAGTGGATTTTCGGCTACCCCTTAAGGTCACTTCCCCGCCCCCAAAATCTCCCCGGTTTCCCCGTGAGCTACCTCCGGATAAACCGTTCTCTTGCGCCGCCGCAAATCCCGCGGCAACTCCGAGCGCAGCAGCCACAAGCCTCCGGCCACCGCCGCTGCCCAGGTCAAGGAAACCAGCGCCAGTTGCGTAAGGTCGGTCACGCGGTTGCCATGTCCGGAAGTCGCCAACGGCACCACCTTCGCCACTTCAAAGCTGATCCCGCCCGCCGCTGCTGCCGTCAGCGCCGCCTTCCCTAACTCTCCCCACCGCATCCCACCCAGAGGAACCAGTTTCCGCAAGTGCAGCAGGCAGGCCAGCGCCAGCAGATTCAAACCAATCCCAACATCCGACGCCCAAGCCAGTCCCACCACCCCGAAGGTATGAAACAAAATCGAATACACCGGCAGCGATGCCACCGTGATCGCGCTGACCGCCACCATTGGCGTGAGCGTGTCCCCCGCCGCGTAAAACGCCCGCGCATAAAGTCCCTGAGCCGACCACAACGCCAGGGAAAGCGAGAACCAGAAAAAATAGATCGCGCTGGTCTGCGTGTCCGCGAAGAGAAACTTTCCCCGCCGGTACACCAGATCGATCAAGGGAAGCGCCGCCACCATCATCCATCCGCTGGCCAGCAACGAAGCCGCCGCCACGCGGTACACCGAATCGTTCACCGTCGCGGCGAATTCTTTCATCTTTTTCTCGTTGAACAGCCGCGCAAAAAACGGCAGCGAGGCCTGCCCCGTTGCCTGCCCCAGCACTGCGATCGGCACCGCGAACAGACGCTTCGCATAATTCAGGCGCGCAATATCGCCAATGCCGCTCGCGGCGTACTGGCGCAAAATCCAATCGTCCGCCGTCACCAGCGAAACTCCAAGCATCAG
>PLEA01000643.1 GCA_003136335.1 Acidobacteriaceae bacterium
GGCATTCGCCGCGCCAGCGAACTGCGCGACATTCCCAGCGGCAAACGTCTCCGCATCGGCGGCTGTGTCATCGTCCGCCAGCGCCCCGGAACCGCCAAGGGATTTGTTTTTCTTAGCCTCGAAGATGAAACCGGCGTGGCCAACGCCATCATCACGCCCGACCTGTTCCATCAGAATCGCCTGCTGCTGGCCAGCGAGAAATTCCTCGCCATCGAAGGCATCCTGCAAAATCAGGACAACGTCATCTCCGTCAAAGCCGAACGTGTGCTCCCGCTCTTCGTCACGAAGGCCGAAACCATCTCCCACGATTTTCATTAATACTTTTCACCACGGAGGCCCAGAGACGCAGAGAAAACAAGAAAAACAGCCACGAATTTCTCGGTCGCGGTTTTAATCAACAATCAAAAAATCAACAATCAACAATTTCTCCGTGCCGCGCTTCTCACTTCCCCGTATAGCTAACTCTCCAGATCGAGTTCGATCCGTCATCGCTCACCAGCAGCGACCCATCCGGCGCCACCGTAATCCCCACCGGACGCCCCCACACATGACCGTCGGGCAGCACGAATCCCGTCAGGAAATCCTGATACTCGCCCGTGGCATGACCCGTATGATGCAGCGGCACACGGATGACTTCATAGCCCACACGCACCGCCTTATTCCACGACCCATGCTCCGAAGCAAAAATATCTCCGCGATATTCCGCAGGAAATTTGTCATTCTCATAAAACGTCAATTCCAGAGACGCATTGTGCGGCTGCAGCAACACGTCAGGAACAATCGCTTTATCCTTCAACTCAGGATGCTTCCCCTGCTGCCGCGGATCCTGGTGCGCCCCGATGTACCACCACGGCCAGCCATAGAATCCGTCCTCTTTCACGTGCGTAATGTAGTCGGGAACAAGGTTGTCGCCCAGCGCATCGCGTTCGTTCACCGAGCACCATAACTCGCCGGTCTTCGAATTTACCGCGATCCCGCCTCCAGCATTGCGAATCCCATAGGCATACACCTTCAGTTGGCAATTCGCCGGATCACACACGAGAATGTCGGCGCGATCCTTCTCGCCCGGGTGCGTGTCCGCATCGTCATCGTTCGACGCCGAACCCACTCCCACAAACATCCTCTTGCCATCCTGAGAAAATTCGATCGCCCGCGTCCAATGTCCGCTTCCCGATGGCAGGTCGGCGATATGCTCCCACTTCCCACTCGCCTTCAAATCTCCATTGTGATACGGGTAGCGAAGGATCTCGTTCGTGTCGCCGATGTAGATCCACTGCGGATTCGGCCCCGGCGGATAAAAAGCGATCCCATAAGGCTTCGTCAAACCGTTGGCGAATACCTCCGACACCTCGGGCTTGCCGTCGTCCCTCATTCCCCGGAATACAAGAATGCGTCCGGGATTGCTCTCTGCCAGGAAGACGTCACCATTGGGCGCGGTCCGCAGCCAGCGCGGATTGTCGAGTCCCGCTGCGAAAAGTTCTACCTTGAATCCTGCGGGCGCTACCGGCCACGCGTTCTCCGGACGCTCCACCACTTCGGCACCGTTCTGCGCCGAATCGGTCGCATACGGCTTCGGAAGATCCTTCACCGTAATCTTGCGCGTCGTCCCTGGCTTCTCATAACGGAAATCCGTAAACGGCGCATTCGGGGCCGCACCCTTCACCCTCGTCCCGGCAACCTCCGGCGTGGGCGCCGAGGTTGGCCCGGCGGCCGCTTTGCCTGATGCCATCGCTTCCACATACGTCACCACCTGCCATCGTTTCTCGTCCGGCAGAGCTGCCCACGACGGCATTCCGTTATCTTTGTCTCCCTTGGTGATGAACCAGAAAATCTCGCCCGCGCTTACCCCCTCCAGTTTCCCATCTACCAGAGAAGGCACGTTGCCCGTACCCTGTCCCGCCTTTCCGTGACAAGCCAGGCAGTTCCGCGCATACACTTGTTTCCCGGCACCCGCCGCGGACGCCTGTCCCGCATACGGATTCTTCTGAGCTTTCGCCGAGGCCGGTGCATCGTGAAACGGTTGATCGGCCGCGTGCAACGCGGCGATAGGAAGAAGAGACAAAAGAACTGCCGAGGCGATCCTGTTAGCACCCAAACGCATAAGTATCCTCACGGGTTATCTTTCCCATTTTAGATTACGGGTTGAGCATAAAAGATGCGAATCTAAAACGGCATAACGCTACCCGCCTCGCGTAGAAATCTCGCGCCCTGATGACTTCAAATATGAAAAGCCGTCCGGTGGAGGTCAGCGCTCCAAGGCGACGGCTTTCCAGTAGCCAGCGTTTAGCCTACGCGGCGATCTTCTTAGCCCTACAGCTCCAGGTTCGCAGCTTCAGCTTTGCAGCTTCAGTTTCCGGCGGACCACCCCCGCCAACGAGAGCATGCCTGTGCCAAACAGGATCATCGAGCCGGGCTCCGGAACGGGAGAGTAGCCAATGAATTCCTGCGGCGTCCCGTTCGCCGACTGCGTCCCCGAGATCGGCGTATAGAGCACCAAACCGTTGAACGCGCTGCTAGGCGCGCTTCCTGCCCAGGCCAGGTATTGCAGTTCGACGGCGCCCGCGCCGCTCGACTGAAAATACGAGGAGTTCTGCGCCTTCGTCGAAAAAAGACCCCAGATGGCAAAGTTGCCCACATTCGCACTGAGCGTACCGTTGAGGATGCTCTTGAAGATCAATCCCGCAGCTTTGTAATCGAGGAGTTGGTTACCGAAAAGCCCCGACCCGCTCAGCAGTCCACCCACCTGAGCCTTCCAGGTTTCTCCGACCGTAATTTCATTGTCGTAGGTATCGCAGATCAGTGAGACCGGAGCACCCCCGTTGATCGAGAAGTTATAAGGGTAGGTATAGACACCGCCAGCATTGTTTCCGCCCACGCTGACCAACTGCATATCAACGGTAGAATTGGCCAGCGCCGAACCGGTACACAGCGCCAACATCGCCAGAACAAATAGAAAGACTCCTGCAAGACGAAGTGTTCGCATTTCTGTTATTTCCTCCACAGCATCGGCGGTGTTTTTGGCATCCGCGCTCCTTTTTCTTCGTGCAAAGCAACAGCCATGGCCTCAGGTCGAAGAATGTATGACTTGCCGCCGAGCGCGCCGCCCCACGTGCAATCCTTTGCATACAAGCGGAGGAATTTCGTCTGCGCGCGCGATGGGGGTAATCCGCCGTTAGTAACACCAGGTAACCACGCAGGTAACTTGGCATTTAGTGAGCGCAAGAATTAAGAAGTGAGCAAAGCAAAGTAAGTCTCGTGTATCTTGGCAACGAGGTAATCTACCGATGAAAACAATCTTCCCTGTACTAGTCTTCGCCTTTTGCATCGCCCAGCTGTGCATGGCGCAGGTCGATCCCCGCTGGAAGCCCAACGATCCGGACCGTCCGTCGCCGCCGGTGATTGAACCTGGAAACGCGAGCACACAGGATGCGCCCGGGCATCCTCCATCCGATGCCGTTGTGTTGTTCGATGGCAAGGATCTTTCCCAATGGCTGGGCGAAGATGGCCAGCCAGCCAAGTGGAAAGTGACGGACGGCTACATCGAAGTGGTGGCCCACACCGGTTACATCCATACACGCCAGCCGTTCGGTGACTGCCAATTGCATGTGGAGTTCGCGGAGCCCGTGCCTCCGGTGGGCGAGGGCCAGGAACGCGGCAACAGTGGCGTGTTTTTGATGGGCCTATATGAAATCCAGGTGCTGGATTCCTATCAGAACAAAACTTACGCCGACGGCTTGGCCTCGGCGGTGTATGGGCAATTTTCGCCGCAGGTGAATGCCTCCCGGGCGCCGGGACAGTGGCAGACCTACGACATCATCTTTCACGCTCCGCGTTTCGCAAAAGGCGGGAAGGTGCAGCACCCCGCGCGGTTGACCGTGCTGCACAACGGAGTGCTGGTCCAAGACAACGTGGAACTATCGGGTCCTACCGCCCACCACGAGCGCCCTCCATACAAGCCGACACCAGGTAAGCTGGCACTGAGTCTCCAGGATCACGGCAACCCCGTGCGTTTTCGGAATATTTGGATTCGAGAGCTGCAAGAAGGTCAGTGAAACCCAAGCGGCGGTAGTGATTCCCGGTCCCGAGCTTTTCCATTTGTGGGCTCCGCAGGACACATTGCCGCCGACAATCTCTCATGGTTCTTCACAGGAAATTTTCAAAAGAAGCATGAGAAGCGTAAGAAACGCTTTGGTAGCGCTAACGGGAATCGAACCCGTGTTTGAAGATTGAGAATCTTCCGTCCTAAC
>PLEA01000554.1 GCA_003136335.1 Acidobacteriaceae bacterium
CCGCGGCTGAAGAGATCGAGATCGATGGCCAGTTCGCTGTCGACTTTTGCGATCAGCGGCAGGCCCTGCCGAAACCAATCGCGGGCGCGTTCGACTTCGAATTTCATCATGGCGCAGAAGGCTGGTGTGTTCTGGTCGTGCGCGATTTCCTCCTCGCGAACGTTGAAGCGGCGAAGATCTTCGAGCGGGAGATAGATGCGNNGTCGCGCGAAACGTCCTGCCAGAAGTTGGCGAGCTGCAATGCCGTGCAGGTGAAGTCGGAAAGCTGCCGGCGCTCGGGGTCGCGGTATCCGCAAAGGCAGAGCACGAGGTGGCCGACGGGATTGGCGGAGTAGCGGCAATAGGCCAGGACGTCGTTGAACTGGGCGAAGCGGGTGACGGTTTGATCCTGGCGGAAGGCGCGGAGAAGATCGGAAAACTCGTATTGGGGAATATTGAACTGGCGCACGGTTTCGGCCAGAGCTACGAAGACCGGGTGTTTGGGAGTGCCCATGTAACAAGCGTCAAGTTCGTTCTGCCACTGGTTCAAGAGTTCGAGCGAGGCAGCGGGGTCGCCGACTTCGTCACCCAGATCGTCGGAGATGCGGCAGTAGGCGTAGACGTTGTAGAAATGCTGGCGCAGGCGGTGGGGAAGGAACCAGCTGGCGACGGAGAAATTTTCGTAGTGCGTGCGCGCGAGGTGGGCGCAGTATGCGTGGGCTTCGGAGAGCGTGGGCGGAGTGGAGGGGATGGCGTAGTGGGCGGGCAGGCGGCTCCAGCCGAGAGTGGATGACGGGTTGGCGGTTAGATTCATTTCAATTCTGAAAACTAAAAGATCGAGAGCGTCGTGAGAATTCCTGTTGGTGCTTCTGCCAGCACCTCATTACAGGGGTCCTTCGACTGCGCAACTGATTCGCGTTCGCGAACCAGTTGCTCCGCTCAGATTTCGCTCTGCGTCCCTGCGCTATCTATCAGTGGCCGGGGATGATTGCGGTTTTGATGTCGCCACCGCGGTTCAGCATGTGACGCAGAACCTGCTGCAGGCGCGACAGCGGCGCCTCCCCGGTGATGTAGTCGGTGGGGCGAATCTTTTTGGCCGCGATTAATCCAAAGGCCCGGCGAACCGTTTCTGGAGTGTGGTGGAACGTTGCTTTCAGAGTTATCTCGGAGTAGTGCAGGCGATTGGTCTCGAGTTGCACTTTCGTTCCACTGGCGCATCCACCGAAGAAGTTGACGGTGCCGCCTTTGCGAACCATGTCGACGGCCCACTCCCAGGCTTCGGGCCTGCCTACGGCTTCGATCACGACGTCGCAGCCGCGCTTCTGCGGAGAAAGGGCGCGGACCGCATCGACCACGTTCGGTACTTTGGTGGTTTGAATAATTTCGTGCGCGCCCATATGTTTAGCGGCTTCCACCTGGCCGTCGCGCTTGACGACGGAAATCACGTTGCAGCCGATGGCGCGGGCTACCTGCACGAACATGAGGCCGATGGGGCCACCGCCGAGGATTGTGACCGTGTCGCCGATCTCGACGCCGGTTTCATGCAAGCCGCGCAGGACGCAGGCCAGGGGTTCGGTCATGGCGGCTTCTTCGACGCTGACGTTGGGTGGAATGATCAGCATGTTCGCTTCGACAATGCGGCGAGGAACGCGTATGTATTCCGCATAGGCTCCATTGTTGAAGAGGAGGTCTTCGCAAAGATTCTCCTGATGCTTGGAACAGTAGAAGCACATCTGGCAAGGGGCGGAGTTGAGGGCGACGACGCGCATGCCCTTCTTGAAGCCGTTGACCCCGGCGCCGACTTCCTCGATGACGCCGGCCAGTTCGTGGCCGAACAGGGCGGGAGGAACGATCATGCGGGCGTGGTAGCCGCGCTGGTAAACTTTTAGATCGGTGCCGCAAGTTAAAGCAACTTGGACCTTGACTAGAACTTCGCCGTCTCCCACGCGAGGGATGGGTACTTTTTCAATCTTCAGATCTTCTTTGCCGTATAAGACGGCAGCGGTCATTTTTCCGTTCACTGCGGGTTTCCTTCCCGAGTACTCCCGGGCCAGATACTGCCGGGCTGAATCATGATCTTCATTGACGAAGGTTGCGGATGGGCAGCCAAGTCCAAGGCTTGCGGGCTCTGCGCGAGCGGGAAGCGATGACTGACCAGCCGTTCCAGATCCATCTCACGGTTCATAACAAAACGGACCGACTCTTCCTGCAAATCGACCGATGCACTGTAGGACCCCACTAAGGTTTTCTCATCGACACAAATGGCGGCCGGATCGATCACGGCCTCTCCATGCTGCGTCTGTGCAAAAAGCAGTACCCGGCCACCGGGACGGGCCGCATCCATCGCAGTGCCAATCAAAGAGTTGCCGCCGACGGCGAGAATCACAGCGTCAGCGCCACGCCCTCCGGTCAACTCGCGGACGCGCTCAACCACGTTTGCCTGCGAAGCATCAATTGTAAGGTCTAATCCGACGCTTGATCCTATTCTAAGCCTCTCGGGATACAAATCGGAAGTAATTACAGTGGCCCCGGCCCGCTTGGCTAGAACACTCAATATGATGCCGATTGGGCCTTGGCCGATGGCCAGGACGGTTTCACCTCGGCGGAGGCGCAGGGCCTCGATTCCTTTCATGCAGGTATTGGCCGGTTCGACGAAGCAGGCCTGCTCGAAAGAAATGCCAGCGGGGATGCGCACGGTGCCGTGCTCGACGATCCAGTCCATGACGCGGACGTATTCGGCGAAACCTCCTCCTGAGGGCTCGAATCCGGCGGTACAGCCGACTTTCTTGTAAGTGGCGCACTGGGCGAAAGTCTTGTTCTGGCAGTAGAAACATTGGCGGCACGGGATGTGATGGAAGATCATGACACGGTCACCCGGGCTGTAATTCTGCACACCTTCGCCGACTGCGGCGACCACGCCGGAGGTTTCGTGTCCGAAGATGCGCGGGGCGGAATGGGAACCGGTCGAAATCTTCTTGAGGTCCGTGCCACAGACGCCGCATGAGTGAACGCGGACGAGCATCTCTCCGGGAGCGATCTTGGGAACGGGGACGGTTTCCAGCCGAATATCATCTACTCCGCGGTAGACCGCGGCTTGCATGGTTGCGGGGATCGGGCGCGCGTTCGTCTCCAGCGCATACTGTCCGGCAATGGCCATTGGGATCTATTTTAGATGATGTCGGGGTGAGTTCGTTTCAAATCAGGGGATGGGTGGACCGATGGTAACGGGCGGCGGGCCGAGGTGCGGTGGCGTACATACGGCATTTGCTCAGCTTTCGGCGCCGAGGGCGAGACGCTCCTTCGACAAGCTCAGGGCAGGCTCTGGGGACAGCCGGCAAGGTGCTGGCGCTACTCGTATGTGTCACGGACGACCGCTGGCTTTCGTGCTATGCTGCGCAAAACTTCGGCTTTCCAGGACTGATTGTGCTGATTGAAATGCGGCTTGAGAACTATGCGGTGATTGACAACCTGGTGGTGGAGTTCGGGCCGGGGTTGAACCTGCTGACGGGAGAGACCGGGGCGGGGAAGTCGATCCTGGTGGACGCCCTGGCGCTGCTGTTGGGTGACAAGGCTTCGAGCGATGTGATTCGCACGGGGGCGGAGCGGGCCGTGGTGTCCGCGGTCTTCGAGGCGGAGGGTGCGGCGGAGAAGCCGCTGGCTGGGATTCTGGAATCTAACGGGTTGGACGAGTCGGACGATGGGTCCCTGATTTTGCGGCGCGAGATTGCGGCCGGGGGAAAGGGACGCGTGTTTGTGAACAACCAGCCGGCCACCGTCGCGGTATTGCGGCTGCTGGCGCCCTACTTGGCGACGATTCATGCGCAGAACGAATCCATTTTGTCGTTTGACGGGCCGGCGCGTTTGGAGTTGCTGGATGCGTTTGCGGGCAGCCAACTCGAGGCGGTGGAGACGGGATTCCGGGCGTGGAAGGAGATTCGTACGCGCATCGAAGAACTGGAGCGCGGAGAGCAAGACCGGCTGCGGCTGGTGGATCTTTGGATTTTTCAGAAGCGCGAAATCGAAGACGCGCGGTTGCAGAGTGGGGAGGACGAAGGGCTGGAGGCAGAGAAGCGCGTCCTCGCCAACGCCGAAAAAATCTACAACGCGGCGATGAATGCTTTTGACCTGCTGTATGAGGGCAACGGCTCGACCGCGTCGTCGTTGCGGGCGGCGCAGAAGCAGGTGGAAGAGTTGGCCCGTTACGAGCCCAGGTTTCAAGAGGCTCTGGCCGCGCTGGATACAGCGCGCATCAGCGTGGAAGATGTGGGCGCGACCGTTCGTGACTATGCCGGAGGGATTCATGCTTCGCCGGAACATCTGGCGCAGGTGGAGGACCGGCTCGTGCTGCTGGACCGACTGAAGCGCAAGTATGGACCGACGCTAGACGCGGTGATCGAGTTCGGGGCGGACGTGTCGCGCAAATTGTTGGAGGTCGAGAACAAAGACGAAATTCTGCGTGGGTTGCGAAGTGAACTGGAGAAGGCGGCTGGGGAATATCTGCGAGCGGCGCGGACGCTGTCTAAGAAAAGGGCGGACGCGGCGCGCAGGCTGGAGAAATTGGTGGAGGCGGAGATCAACGATTTGGCGATGAAGTCGGCGTTCCGCATCGAGATGACGAGTTCGGAGGAGGAAAGGAACTGGACTGGCGCGGGCATCGATCAGGTGGTGTACATGATCTCGACGAATCCCGGCGAGCCGTTGCGGCAGCTGGAACACATCGCATCGGGCGGCGAGCTTTCGCGGGTGATGCTGGCGCTCAAGGCCAGCGTGGAGGCGGGGGGGGACGCTAACCTTGCTAAGAAGCGCGGTATGCAAGTCCCCACTTCTCGCAAAGGACGCGAGAAATGGGGCACCCAGAAGACGTTTGTGTTTGACGAGATAGACACCGGCATCGGGGGACGGGCGGCGGAGGCAGTGGGCAGAAAACTGAAGTCGCTGGCGCGATCGAATCAGGTGTTGTGCGTGACGCATCTGCCGCAGATTGCGACGTTTGGCGATCATCATTTTGTCATCGAGAAGAAGGAATCCGGGGGGCGGTCGCACACCAGCGTTCGCCGCGTAGCCGGGGAAGAGCGCACGGAAGAAGTGGCGCGCATGTTGAGCGGGGCGAAGCTGACTGAGACTTCGCGCAGGCATGCGGAGCAGATGATTAAGGCAAATGGGTGAAGGGTTGCGGCGCTATCGACAGCGCGGGCGGGACGCCGGCGCTACTTAAACCCTAGCTGGTCTTGGTACTATCTGCGACTTTGATGGTGAAGTTAACGGTGATTCTGGCTTTGCTTTCGACGGGCTGACCGTTCTGTAAGATCGGTTTGAAGCGCCACTCGCGCACCGCCTGCTGCGCGGCTGCGGCGAGGATGGTGGGACCGCTGACTACGCGAAGATCCTCAATGATGCCGTCGGAGCCGATGATGGCCTGCAACACCACCGATCCCTGCACGTTCATGTGCTGCGCCAGCAGTGGGTAGGATGCCGGCTGCGGGGCTACGTCGGTGGAGATCCGCTCGCGCTCTACCGCATTGGTCGACGCAGACAAGTTGCCGGTGGATTGCGCCGGCGCGATCGATCCGGAATGGGTAATTTCCAGCTTCCTGGCGTTGGTGCCGGGATGAATGGTGCGGTGTGCGTCGCCGGCCACTACTTCAACGTCGAGAGGAGGCAGCACGGTACGGGTGGTTGCCACGACGGGTGAGTTCGCAGCCTTCGGCGCGGCGGAATTTGCGGCAGGAATGTGCGTTTTCGCCGCAGGTGCGGGCGCGGGCTGCGCTTGGTTAGCGGCGTTTGGAGCCGATTTTGGCCGGGGTGCAACCGAAGGCGTGGCTACATCGGAATCCAAATCCGATTGATCCGAGCCGAACCAGAACTTCCGATCCGTCCCCAGAACGACAGCGATGGCAACCAGCAGGAGCACGAGTGCGAGCAGCAGCCTGCGGGATTGCCGGGTCTCATAAACTTCGTGAGCTGGTGAGGTTCCGGCTGTCGGTCTGGCCTTTAGTTCCTGCATTTTGCTCGCTGACCTGGTAGTTCTCGCAACGACATTGATATAACGTTAATTGGCATGCGATCACAATGGCACGGGCCGGGGGGCTGGGGGCACGACAGGGCCATGTCGAAAGCCGCAGCCTTGGATTTTGTGCATTATGGTTGTCGGAGCTCTGGTTCTCACGCGCATTCTTTAGGAGGCCTTCCATTCGAGGCCCAGATTTCCCTGTTCGCTGCTAATCCCCGCGCTTTCTGTGGCTTACGTTGACCATCCCGGTACTTTCCGGTAGTTTATTAGTATCGCCACAATGGGGATCGTGTACCCTGAAGGTACGGGTATTGTGGCGGTTCTTCCATCGAATGAAAGAAAGAGAGATTCCTCGCTTCACTCGGAATGACAACCGGAGGGGTTAGCTGCCGGAATCTTGACCGGCGAGAGGTAGGGAATTTGGGGAACGGGCTTATATCGTGGCTGGAATTCTAGCGAAGACTGACGGAAAGACCTTACTGTTGCTCAAGCCGAGGGGTTTCTGCGCGGGAGTGGTGCGGGCGATTGACGTGGTCCGCATTGCTCTGGAGGCGTTCGGGCCGCCGATTTATGTGCGCAAGGAGATCGTCCACAACAGCTTTGTGGTCGAGGAACTGCGCGGCAAGGGCGCGATTTTTGTGGACAGTGAGGACGAAGTGCCCAACGGGGAGCGCATCATTTACAGCGCGCATGGAGTTTCTCCGGAGGTGCGCGAACACAGCGCGCGGCGCGGATTGCGCGTGATCGATGCGACCTGTCCGCTGGTCACCAAGGTCCACGTAGAGGCCGTGAAGTTCGCCAAGGAAGGGTATTCGCTCATTCTGATTGGGCATAAGGATCATGATGAGGTGATTGGGACGCTCGGCGAGGCTCCACTGGTGACGCAGGTGGTGGGATCGCCGGAGCAGGTGAAGTCCCTGAGCGTGCCTGACCCGAACCGCGTTGCGTACCTGACGCAGACGACCCTGAGCCTGGACGAGACCAAAGACATTATCGCGGCGCTCAAGAAGAAGTTTCCCAACATCAAGGGACCGGCGGCGCAGGATATCTGCTATGCCACGGAGAATCGGCAGGTAGCAGTGAAGCAGGTGGCTTCCGAAGCCGATCTGCTGCTGGTGGTGGGATCGGAAAACAGTTCGAATTCCAATCGCTTGGTGGAAGTGGCGCGGAACCTGGGTACCAAGGCGCACCTTATCGATAGTTGCAACGACATTGAAGCGGAGTGGTTGAAGGGCGTGAAGACGATTGCGCTGACGGCGGGTGCTTCTGCACCGGAGTGCCTGGTGGAAGAGACGGTGAGCTTCCTGCGCAACAAAGGATTCGATAACCTGCAGGAACTGGAAGTGATGCCGGAAAACGTGCGCTTTGGGTTGCCGCCGGAGATTGTGGAGGCGATCGCCGCCGCCCCGGCCAGCGCGAACGCCGATTAGTTGCGGTTTGTAAGCTATATGTGTTTTTGCGGGAGGTGAGCGATGACGATTGATGAACGCCTCGATCGGCTGACCGAGCGGCACGAAGCCCTGACCCAGACAGTCGAAATTCTCGCCCGGACCACTCACGAACACAGCCAGCAAATCACTGACATTATGGAAGCATCCGGCAGGCTGTTGCATATCGCGCAAATCCACGAACAGCGCCGGACGCGTTTGGAAGGTGGCGAACAGTGAGTTTTGCCGCCGTCGCGGAGTAAGCAGGGCAGTGCGAGAAGGCCGTATGTGCTTGCAGGTTTGCGACTAGACGGAGTAGTAAATTCATGGACAGCAACTCCCCCGATTCCAATGTAGCTTCCGTACCTCTCGGTTCGAACCCCCAACTTCGCTTTGGCAAAATTGAGGGACTGGGCACGCGCGTGGGCGCGGCAGTTGCGGCCGCGCGGAATTATCTTTTTTCGCAGCAGCATGAAGATGGGTACTGGTGCGGGGAACTCGAGGCGGATACCACGCTCGAGTCGGATTACATCCTGCTGCACACGCTGCTGGGGACGGGGAACCAGGAGCGATTTCAGAAGGCGGCGAACTGGATTCTGCGCCATCAGAAGGAAGACGGCGGGTGGAGTATCTATGCCGCAGGGCCCTCGAACATCAGCGCGTCAGTGAAGGCGTACTTCGGATTAAAGCTGGCGGGATACACGGCGGATCATCCGGCGTTGCAGCGCGCCCGCGAGAAGATTCTGGAAATGGGCGGCGTCACGGAAGTTAATACATTTACCAAGATCTATCTTTGTTTCTTTGGGCAGTATGACTACGATGCGGTTCCGGCGATTCCACCGGAGATCGTGCTGTTTCCAAACTGGTTCTGGTTTAACATCTACGAGATTTCTTCGTGGTCGCGCGCCATTCTGGTGCCGCTTTCGATTTGCTACGCCAAAAAGCCGTTCAAGAAGATCCCGCGCGAAATGGGCGTGGAGGAATTGTTTGTGGGCGGGATGCAGAAGTCGCGCATGCACCTGCATTGGGCCAAGAAGCTGGTCTCGTGGAGCAATTTTTTCCTTGTGCTCGATCGCATGACGCATTGGTTCGAACGCGTGCATGTGCGGCCGTTGCGTTCCGTTGCTCTGAAGAGCGCCGAGAAATGGATGCTGGAGCGCTTCGAGATGAGCGACGGATTGGGCGCGATTTATCCCTCGATGATGAACGCGATCATTGCGCTACGCTGCCTGGGATATTCGCTGGACGATCCGCAGGTAATTCGCGCGCTGGACGAATTTGAGAAGTTGGGAATCGAAGAGGAAGATACCTTTCGCATGCAGCCTTGCATGTCGCCGGTGTGGGATACCGCGTACGCCATGTTTGCCCTGGGCGAGGCGGGAGTGCCGGCGAATGATCCGCGGATGGTCAAGTGCGCGGACTGGATTCTGCAGAAACAAGTACGAAATGTGGGCGACTGGAAAGTAAAAAACAAGCAGGGTCAGCCGGGCGGATGGTACTTCGAGTTCAATAATGAGTTTTATCCGGACGTCGATGACAGCGCGATGGTTTGCCTGGGATTGAGTCGCGTGGAGCATCCCAACGGGCGTTATCAGCGGGAGTCGGTGCAGCGGGCGATTGACTGGATCTTTTCGATGCAGTGCAAGAACGGCGGCTGGGCGTCGTTCGATAAAGACAACGACAAGATGGTGTTCGAACATATTCCGTTTGCCGATCACAACGCCATGCTCGATCCGCCGACTGTGGACATTACCGGGCGAATCCTCGAGATGCTTGCGACTTACGGGTACGACAAGAATCATCCTGCAGTGAAGCGGGCGATTCAGTTCGTCCGCGACGAGCAGGAGCCGGACGGAAGCTGGTTCGGGCGCTGGGGCGTGAACTACATTTACGGCACGGCGCTGGTATTGCGCGGACTGGATGCGATCGGGATGGACCTACACGAGCCTTGCGTGCAGCAGGGCGCGGAATGGTTGCGGATGGTGCAAAACGCCGATGGCGGATGGGGCGAGACGGTGGGGTCCTATGATGACCCGAGCTTGCGCGGGCAGGGGGAGAGCACGCCGTCGCAGACCGCCTGGGCGATCTTGGGACTGCTCGCGGCGAACGACATTCGCAGCGACTCGGTGGCGCGCGGCGTCGCTTATTTGCTGCGCACGCAGAGAAAAGATGGATCGTGGGATGAACCGTACTTCACTGGCACTGGATTCCCGCGTGTGTTCTATTTGATGTATCACCTCTACCGGGATTACTTTCCTCTGCTCGCGCTGACGACTTACGCCAAGGTGATGGAGAAGGCGCAAAACTAGTTCTCAGTTCTCAGTTCTCAGTTTCGCTGCCCAAGCGTTGAGGCTTTGACTGAGAACTGAGAACCGAGAACTGAGAACTGCTCTGAAAGCTTTCGTCACAGGCGCCACCGGATTTCTGGGATCTCACGTCGCGCGCGTTCTTGCCGATCAGGGCGCGGAGTTGCGGCTGCTGGTGCGTGCCACTAGCAATTTGCGCAACCTGGAAGGGCTCAAGGCTGAGACGGCAACCGGGGATCTGCGCGATGCCGGCTTGCTTGAAAAAGCCATGTCGGGTTGCGACACGGTTTTTCACGTGGCGGCCGACTACCGGCTCTGGGTGCGCGATCCGGCGGAGATGTACCGCTCAAATGTCGATGGGACAAAAGCGATTCTGGAAGCGGTGCGGAAGAACGGCGTGCGGCGCACGGTTTACACTTCGAGCGTTGCGACGGTTGGTTTCACCGGCAATGGACATCCTGCGGATGAAGATTCTCCAGTGTCGCTGGCCGACATGATCGGTCACTACAAGCGATCGAAGTTCATGGCGGAGCAAGTGGCGTTCGAGGCTGGCCACGACGGAATGCATATAGTGATCGTGAATCCGACGACGCCGGTTGGAGAGCAGGACGTGAAACCGACGCCGACTGGGCGCATCGTGGTCGATTTTCTGAAACGCAAATTTCCCGCGTATGTCGAAACGGGCTTGAACTTAGTCGATGTGAGGGAATGCGCGCTGGGGCACGTTGCGGCTTTGGAAAAAGGGAAGCCGGGCGAGCGCTACATTTTGGGCGGGGAGAATCTTACGCTGAAGCAGATTCTGGACAAGCTTGGAGAGATCACCGGCCTGCCTTCGCCGAAGGTGAAGTTGCCGTATGTATTCGCGTTTGCCGCGGGCATAGTAGATGAGGCAATCACCGGTCGGATGTTGCACCGCGAGCCGCGCGCCACGGTCGACACGGTGCGTATGGGCAGGAAAACAATGTTTGCCAGCTCCGGCAAGGCGGAGCGCGAATTGGGCTGGAAGATTGTGCCGGTCGACGAGGCATTGCGTCGGGCGGTGGAATGGTTCCGGGGCAACGGATATGTCTAGAGTCGCCATTGTGGCCGCGCTAGAGCGCGAGGTGCGTCCTTTGATCCGCGACTGGCGCGTGAGCGAGAAGGACGTGGGTGGGCGGCGCTTTCGTTTTTTCGAGAAGGACGACTTTGTGGTGGTTTGCGGAGGGATTGGAGCGGAGGCGGCGCGGCGGGCGGCGGAGGCGGCGATCGCGATCTACGCACCCTCGGTCATGTATTCGGCGGGCTTTGCCGGGGCGCTCGATGCCGCGCTCAAAGTTGGGGATGTAGTGCAACCTCGACGGGTCGTCAATGCGGGCGACGGCAGCAGCGTGAGTCTTGATCGCGGTGAAAGCGTGTTGGTCAGTTTTGGATCGGTTGCGAGCCCGGCGCAGAAGGCGAGTCTGCGAGATTCATTTGGAGCGCACGCCGTCGACATGGAAGCGGCTGCGGTCGCGCGAGCGGCTGAAGCTCGAGGAGCAGAATTTGTGGTGGTGAAAGTAATTTCGGATGAATTCAATTTCAGCTTTCCGTCGATGGAACGCTTCGTCGATTCCAACGGACAGTTTCTGCAGGGACGATTTGCATGGTTCGCAGCGGTGCGGCCGTGGCTGTGGCCACAAGTTGCGCGGCTGGCACGAAACAGCAATCGCGCGTCGTTAGCGCTGTGCGACTGGCTGCGAACGATGATGGGTGCAACTTCAGCGTCTTCAAACGTTCATACCTCAGTAGAAGCGGCCCACCGCTGATGAGGGCGCACGGCCAGTTTCCGGCCTTCGATGGTTTCGAGCTTGTTGGATCCCAGCGAATGTTTCGTTGGCAGATCGGATACGTGTGGGAAAGTGCGTGACTTAGTTCATCTATAATCGCAGAAGGCATTCTCCAAAAAAAGCGATGCATCTTTTTCCCTTGCTAGCAGTGTTCGTCGGCGGCGAGATCGTCGACATGATTTCCAACACGGGCGCGGTGGCCAAGCTGGTATTGCTTGCGCTGCTGGTGTTCAGCCTGATCTCATGGGCCATTATCCTCACCAAGTGGAGTTTGTTGCGGAGAGCGCGGGCTCAGAGCGGGCGATTCGTGCGCGCATTTCGCAAGGCGCAGCGGCTGCAGGATATTGCCGCCGTGGCGGACCAATTCAAGCCCAGCCCTCTGGTGGGCGTGTTCGAGGGCGGGTATGAGGAATATAAGCGGCAGGCCGGGACGCTCGGCACCCTGCGAAATCTGGTGACGATTCAGCGCGGAATGCAGATTGGCGCCTCGGAAGAAATCACACGGCTCGAACGGAATCTCCCCTGGCTCGCGATCACCGCCGCGGTAACGCCATTTGTCGGATTGTTTGGCACAGTGTGGGGCATCATTGATGCGTTTCACGGGTTGGGAACGGCAGGGGCGGCGACGTTGCGGGCGGTAGCTCCCGGTATTTCAGAGGCTCTGATTACCACGGCTGCCGGATTAGCAGCGGCAATTCCGGCGGTGATTGCTTATAACCTGATTGGCGCGTCGATCCGCGAGTTGGCGGCACGCAGCGACGACTTTGCCCTGGAGGTGCTCAACGCGGTGGAACACTCCCAGGCACAGGCTACCTCCCAGATTCCCAGTGAAGTGAGGCGCTGATGGCATTNNACGGCGCCGGTGCTGCAGTCGGGAATCGATGTGAGTGTGCCGAAAACACGAACCGTCAAGGAGATCACCGAAGAGCGGACGGTGATCACCATCAATAAAGATCAGCGCGTTTTCCTGGGCAACGAAGCGATCAACATCAATGAGATCAGAAGCAAATTGCGGCAGAAGATTCGGGACCCGCGCAATCAGTTCATCTTTGTGCGCGCCGACGAAAATGTTCCCTTCGGCGCGTTCGCCACGGTCATGGACGCGGTGAAGCAGGCGGGGATCACCAACGTCAGCATTGTGACGCAACCTTTAGAGCAAAATGGCAGCAAACGCTGAGATTTATTTCGAGCATGACGGCTGGGGCCGGGCGCTCGCGTGGTCCGTGGGGTTGCATGTGGGAATCACGGCGGCGATGTTGATCTACTCCACCGTTTTCTCTGGGCCAATCGGCGACACGCGGGGCGCGGGCGGGGGCGGCGACGCGATTGGTGCGACGCTGGTAAGCACGGTTCCGCTGCCGGCGAATCCAACGCAAAGCAAGAATGTGCTGGCGAATGAATCGAAGGGAGTGACGCAGTCGCAGCCGAAAATCGAAGAGAAGGAGCCGGACGCGATTGAGATTCAGGGCAAGAATGCAAAGATAAAGCCGAAGAAAAAGCAGGAGACGGCTTCGAAGGAGAAGCCGCTGGCTGCGCCGGAAGAAGAGAATAATCAGGTTGCGTTTGGCGAAGGTGGACCGGTCAGCGGACCTTACGGAGCTTTTGCGGCAGGTGGGGCCAAGGGCGGATTCGGAATTAACGGCGGCGGCGATTTTGGCACAAAGTACGCTTATTACGTGCACGTGATTCAGCAGAAGGTTGCGGAGAACTGGCTGCGATATGAAGTCGATCCGAGAATCGCGAGCGCTCAACGCGTGTATATAGTCTTCGACATTGCGCGCGATGGCCATCCTTCGAACGCGCATGTGGAGCAATCCAGTGGGGTCCCTTCGCTGGACATTTCAGCGGTGCGCGCACTGCAGCGAATTGATACTTTCGGTCCCTTGCCGCAGGATTATCCGGGCAGTAAAATTTCGGTGGAGTACTGGTTCGATTACAAGAAGTGAATCTTTCGAGTAAATAGGACGCACTCCTGAGTGACTTTGTGCTCCAAAACGGAGGCACAATGAGAATGAAGGGAATGGAGCGCAGTGAGAGGCGTCAGGAGGAAACAAGAAACCTTGCAAAGCAATTCCTATCGGAATACGATATTGTGGTACCCCGTACCTTTCCCCCCCACACGGATGGACGAAGGCGACAGACCTAATTTCAACAGACCTGGTTTCAACCGACCTGGTTCCTGGCGCTGGCTGAGCAGGTTTCGCGGCCGTGTGTGGGCGCTTGTTCTAGTCGTCACTTGCTGCCTTATTTCTTCCGAACTTTTCGCGCAGGACTGGGTTAAGACAGGGACGAGCCTGGGTGTGGAAAAAGTACGGCTGGCCGTCCCGGACTTCAAGCCTTCGACCACCGACCCGCAGAATGCGGCATTGCTTAAGACTTTTAACGACACGCTGTGGAACGACCTTGACGTCTCCGGCGTAGTCGAACTGGTCTCGAAAAGTTTCTATCCGTTGCAGGTTCCCGGTCAGCCGCCGGAAGTGAATAACCTGGTGTGGAATGCGCCTCCTCCCGATGCAGCCATGCTGGCTTTCGGAAGCCTGGGCGTGGCGGCAGGGAAGCTAACCGTTCAGGGCTGGCTGTATGACGTGAAGAATTCGCAGTCCCCGCAGATTCTGGGTAAGCAATACGCGGATACTTCCAGCGATGCGGCCGCACGACTGATGGCCCACAAGTTTGCCGACGAGATCATTTTTCGGCTGGGCGGAGGCATCACCGGCATCGCCGAGACGCAAATTTATTTTGTCAGCGACCGAAGCGGGCGCAAGGAAATTTGGGCGATGGATTATGATGGCTCGAACCAGCATCAGCTCACGCATCTGGGCTCGATCTCATTGTCGCCGCGGGTTTCGCCCGACGGATCCCGCGTCGCCTTCAGTAGCCTGACGAAAAGCGGCTGGGAGATTATGATGTACTCGCTCGACCTTAACCGAACGGTGAGTTTTCCGCATATGGGCGGAACGAATCTGTCGCCGGCTTGGTCGGGGGATGGGACGAAGCTTGCGTTCTCATCGTCGCGCGGGGGCGAGCCGGAGATTTATGTGGGCGATGCCTCCGGGGGGAATCTGCATCGCATGACCACGGCCAAGGGGCCGGATGTTTCGCCGGTGTGGAACCGGAAGACGAATGCGCAAATCGCCTTCGTCAGCGGGCGCACGGGATTGCCGCAAATTTATACGATGGAGGCCGACGGAACCAACCAGCAGCGCATGACCGATCAGGGCTACGCCGTCTCGCCGAACTGGGCGCCCAACGGGCAATTTCTTAGTCTGGCGTGGATCCGCAAGTATGGTCCGGGCGAGCCGGGCGCGTCGGACATCTACCTGATGGACATTGCCAGCAAGCAGTGGGTGCAGTTGACCCACGATGGCGGGCGCAACGATTTTCCTTCCTGGTCGCCGGATGGACGGCATATTGTGTTTCAGTCCAGCCGGTCCGGCAAGGAAGAAATCTGGACGATGCTGGCAGATGGCACAAAGGTCCAGCAATTGACTTTTACAGGGCGCAATACCCAACCCAATTGGAGTTGGAAATAGTAAATACGCTTCGTCTGACCTTGGGGGCAAGCCTCTGGGGTCGCAGGGAGGAATAAAAGTGAATCAAAAAAGTATGAAGTGGTTTTTGCTGATCGTTGCACTGGGTGCAATATTGACGCTGGGCGCTTGCGGAAAAAAAGCGACTCCGCCACCGCCGCCACCACCACCGCCGCCACCGGCCCCAACGGCTTCGATTTCGGTGGATCCCAACACCATTCAGGCGGGACAGTCAGCTTCTCTGACCTGGCAGACCAGCAATGCGACCGACGTGTCAATCGACGGTATTGGCGCGGTGCAGCCGAACGGCTCGCAAAGCGTCTCCCCGACGGATTCGATGACCTATCACCTGACGGCCAAAGGATCGGGCGGATCACAGGAAGCCACGGCACGGCTCACGTTAACCCAAGCGCCCCCACCGCCTCCGCCGCCGACGACTTCAACCGTGTCGGACGAAGACTTGTTTAGCCAGAACGTGAAGGATGTTTACTTCGACTACGACAAGTCGGACCTTCGCGGCGACCAGCAGAGTTCGGTGCAGGCGGACGCGCAGTTCCTCAATCAGCATCCCAATGTCAACATCACGATTGAAGGGCACTGCGACGAGCGCGGCTCGACTGACTATAATCTGGCTCTGGGCGACCAGCGCGCCAGTGCGGTGAAGGCCGCACTGACGGGGGCCGGCATCAGCGCCAGCCGGATCAAGACCATCAGCTACGGCAAGGAAAAGCCCTTCTGCACAGAAAGCAATGAAGCTTGCTGGCAGCAGAATCGCCGTGGCCATCTCGTTTATCAAAAGTGATGATTGCCGGGGGACGCCAAAACGTCCCCCGTTTCTTCTTGCGTGGAATGGTGCATTGGTGTGCGCCGAAGCGGGAATGTATGCTGGAACGGAAACATCTCCCCGTTGAATCTTACGGTTCCGGGCGGCCGCTTTCTATGTGGAATATCCTAGCCTGTGGGACAATCAATAGCATCTAAATCAATGTATCGAAACGACAGGGTGTTCAGGAAATCTCTATGAGACTAAATCGCATTTCCGCGTTTTTTGTGTTGCTCCTGGTGCTCTGTCTGGGAGCGGCTCCGGCTTGGGGCGCTAATAAAGACATGGTGCAGTTGCAGACGCAGGTACAGCAACTGCAGGAACAGATGACGGCCATGCAACGCGGCTTTGACGAGCGCATGGGCGTGATGAAGAACCTGGTGGAGCAGGACACGGATGCAGTGAATAAAGTGGCCAACGCCCTCAACGGGCTGCAGACCACGCTGCAGAAGCAGCAGACGGAAGGAGGCTCGAAGACCGACCAACTTTCGGGCCAGATCCAGTCGCTCAACGACACTCTGGATGAACTGAAGGTGCGACTGGCCAAGGTCAGCAAGCAGCTCGAAGACATGCAGGCGGCGCAACAGAGTCTGGGCGCGCAGCAGGCCCAGCAGCAAGCGCAGCAGCAGGCCCAGGCGCAAGCTCCGGCTCCAGATGTGCTCTACAACAATGCCGTGCGCGATTACAACGGCAACAAGAATGACCTGTCGTTGCAGGAGTTCTCGGATTACATCAAGTACTATCCCAACACCGATCTGGCGGGAAACTGCTATTTCTATCTGGGGGAGAT
This sequence comes from Acidobacteriaceae bacterium, assembly GCA_003136335.1. The sequence continues at coordinate 16,671 of PLEA01000554.1, forward strand.
TCAGTTCCGTCAGGGAAACTACCAGCAGGCGGCGCAGAGCTATGACGCGGTATTACAGAATTTTCCCAGCGGAAACAAAGCCGCGGCCGCGCAGTTGAAAAAAGGCTTTTCGCTAATTGAACTCGGGAAACAGGATGATGGGGTCAGCGAATTACGGCACCTGATCCAGCGGTATCCGCATTCTCCGGAGGCGCTGCAGGCGCGGGAGCGGTTGCGCAAGCTGGGAGTGCCGACCTCGGGGAGAAATTCCTGAGTTAATAGATGGAGGTTGCCGTTCGGGCTTTGCAGTAGCCGTGACCGCTAGATTGTGTGGTGGCGTTGCCGCTTAGGTCGATGATGCTTGGCGGCTTTGTGGGCGCGATGTCGCTTGACGCGCTGGTGAGTTGCCCTCACGGGGATGAGGCGGGCGTGCGACGGCATTGCCACTGCGAATGCAGTGGATAACAAGGCAAGGATTAATACTGAAAAGCACCGTTTCATATACCTATTCTCCGACCCACTTCTCCTACTTTATATCTATTTTATTCGGAAAGCTCCAGTTCTAAACTGTGTTCGTAGGATCGAGATCGAGGTCAAAACATGCCGCACAGCACTCCCGATCAAGACACGGCGAAGGGTGCCACAGAAGCTGAGGACGACAAGGGTCCGGGCAATGTGGGCCTGCAAGAACAGCTTGGGCATCGCGATCAGGATCCGATGATAAAAGATGCAGACTCCGATTTTCCAGAACCTGGGCAAAGTCCTGAACATAGCGGCGAGCCGGAACGAAAAACTGCGTAACCGGGTTGCCGAGGAGTCAAACTAAAAGGCCCTTTCGATGAGAAAGGGCCTTTTCTTTGTTATCGGTAGGCCAATTTTTCTAGCGTAACTCTTCCATTACAGCGTCCAGTACTTCCTTACCCGGACGAGTCATCGACTCGGGCAGCGTGGCCAGAGGCTGGTCCACGACATTGAGCATGTCGAGGAAATTTGGGGCCTCGGGATTTACATAGAACACGCCGGTCAGGACCTCGCCCTTGTCGTGGGCTTCGGTGAGGCGTGTAATGGCGCGAATCTTATCGGTCGGGTCGTAGTCTTCTTCCAGCTTGCGCAGATGCAGATGGGAGCCGTCGTGCATGGTGACTTCAACGGTTGAGCCAGGATCGTACTCGACGGCGATCTCCTCGAAGTGCGGTACGAAGCTCACCTCCTGCAAGGTCTCTTCGTGCTCCTTCACATACTTGTAGGACTTGGTCGAACCCTCGTGATCATTGAAGGTGACACAGGGCGAGACTACGTCGAGCATGACGGTGCCCTTGTGAGCGATCGCAGCCTTCAGCATGGCGCTCAACTGACGCTTGTCTCCCGAGAACGAGCGCCCGACTAATGTGGCACCAAGTTGAACGGCCAGAGCGCAGGTGTCGATTGGGGGCAGGTCGTTCACCACGCCGGTTTTGAGCTTCGAGCCCAAGTCGGCAGTAGCCGAGAACTGGCCTTTGGTCAGACCGTAAACTCCGTTGTCTTCGATGATGTAGATGATGGGCAGATTGCGGCGCATCAGGTGGATGAACTGTCCGATGCCGATGGAGGCGGTGTCGCCATCGCCGCTNNGGCATGCGGCCATGCACCGCGTTGAAGCTGTGGGAGCGGCTCATGAAGTAGGCGGGAGTTTTCGAGGAGCAGCCAATGCCGCTGGGCTTGATGAGCAACTCGGGCTGCACGCCCATCTCATACATCGACTCGATGATGCGTTCGGAGATCGCGTTGTGTCCGCAACCGGCGCACA
>PLEA01000196.1 GCA_003136335.1 Acidobacteriaceae bacterium
AGCATCGCCTGCCGCGTCATCTCCCGAATGACGGACTCGGTAAACCGCCCAACTTTGTCGCTGAGAAACTGTTTGCCAGTCGCGGAAGACGGAGGAAGCAAACCCGAAACCGCGCCGGCTCCCTTTCTCGCGTTCTTTGCGAGAAGTGGCGATTGTGAACTCTCTTGGCGAGAAGGTTTCCGAGGAGTCCGGGCGGAAGGTTTGCGGGCTTTCTTGCGCTTGCTGAAAATCCGGTCCGCCATAGCAGGCAGACTAGCATAGCCGGAACTGAGGAAGTCGGCACAAGGTTTCGCGCATGGCAGAGCTCGGACAATTGGGTTTTAAGCCTTCCTCTCTGATTCGCGACGCGCAGATTTCCTCCCCATTCCGCGAAAATGCCCCTAAAACCCCTAAACCTGTGGATCATTTTTCATCTGCAATTCATCTCCGCGTCACCTTCCCGTAACACGCCACGGCTATCTTCGCCTCTGCAGTTCTCTCAGGAGGAAAATTTATGTCCACATCAGGTTTCCTGGCGAAAGCCAGGCAGCACCTAGCCGTCACCACCAGTCTTGTGGCCCTCGTCGCCAATCTCGGAGCGCCGCTTCCCGCCGCCGCTCAAGATCACGACAAGCATTCCACCGCCACCCCCATCAAGCACGTGATCGTCATCATCGGTGAAAACCGTACCTTCGATCACATCTTCGCCACCTACAAGCCGAAAAAGGGGGAAAGCGTCGACAATCTCCTTTCCAAGGGAATTATCAACGAAGACGGAACTCCCGGGCCCAACTACTCGGAGGCATTGCAGTACTCCGCCGTCGACAACCATAAGGATGGTTATGAAATCAGTCCCATGGAAAAGTCGCTGTACTCGGCGCTTCCCGCGCCTTTGACCGGCGGACCTTCGGACGTCTGCAAAGACAATGGGATTTGCACGCTTGCCCAAGCGCAAGCCTCTGAAAACGGACTCGCAAGTGGCTACTCCAAGTATCTGCTGACTGGCGGCACGGGCCAGGCTTCCCACGTTCCCGATGAGCGCATCTTGAACGTAAATGATCTCCCGCCAGGGCCGTTTCAACTCACCTCCGACACATTTCTCTACGATTCCTACGCCGCCAGTCCGGTTCACCGTTTTTACCAGATGTGGCAACAGGCCGACTGCGACATCTTGTACTCCAGTGTTTGGAATCCGAGCGGCTGCCGATCCGACCTGTTCCCCTGGGTTGAAACTACCATCGGCGCTGGCAGCAACGGTCTGGCGCAGCCGGCAGATTTCAGCACCGAGTACTCCCCCACGGCCAAAACAACGGGCGAAGGCTCAACCTCGATGGGCTTCTACAATATGCTCCAGGGCGATGCTCCCTACCTGAAGTCGCTGGCTGACAATTACGCGATCAGTGACAACTACCATCAAGCCGTGATGGGGGGCACCGGCGCGAACCACATCATGCTGGGCACCGGCGATGCGATCTGGTTCAGCGACGGTAACGGCAATTCGGCAGTGCCACCTCACAAGCAACTGATTTTGGCGGGCACTCCGGACGCTGGTGTGGTGGATGAAATCGAAAACCCAAACGCGGCACCGGGCACCAACAACTGGTATACAGAGGACGGCTACGGCGGCGGCGGCTTCGGCAGTCCGGTTTATGGCGGCGGTTCGTATACGAACTGCTCGGATTCCGATGCGCCGGGCGCATTTTCAGTTTTGGACTTCCTCAGCAAACTTCCCACGCTGGTGGATCCGCGCTGCGAACCGGAACATTACTACCTCTTGAATAACTACAATCCCGGATACTTCGGCGACGGTTCCAACGCCTACACCGACCCCTACGTATACAACACACCTTTCACCGTCCCGCCTTCCAGTGTGCGCAACATTGGAGATGCGCTGCTCGAGAAAAATGTCTCGTTTGCGTACTTCGGAGACCAGTTCAACGCCTACCTCAACGATAAATATCAGCTCAACTTTGGAACCGTTGGCGCTGCCAGCGACCAATACTGCAACATCTGCAACTTCCTCCAATACTCCACCTCGATCATGACCAATGCGCCGGTTCGCACCGCACACTTGAAGGACACGATCGACTTCTACAAGGAGATTAAGGAAGGAACCCTCCCGGCGGTTTCCTTCGTCAAGCCCAGCGGATGGGTTGACGGCCACCCGGCATCGTCGAAGTTGGACCTGTTCGAGGGTTTTGTAAAGAAAATCGTCGACGAAGTGAAAGCGAATCCGCAGCTCTGGAAGTCCACGGCGATCTTCATCACCTTCGACGAGGGCGGTGGTTACTACGACTCCGGTTACATTCAGCCGCTCGACTATTTCGGCGACGGCACGCGCATTCCCTTGCTCGTGGTTTCGCCGTTCACCAAAGCCGGTCACATTTCTCACGACTACTCCGATCACGTCTCGGTCCTGAAGTTCATCGAACGGAACTGGGGGCTTGCGCCGCTGACGAACCGCAGCCGCGACAACTTCCCGAATCCGAAATATGACAAGAAGGTCAGCCGATACGCTCCGACCAACAGCCCTGCCCTGGCAGATCTCTTCGATCTGTTCAATTTCTAACCACGGCACAGACACCATGAGCCGGGGCGCAAGCCCCGGCTTTTCTTTCCTTACCATCCCGAGATTTCCAATGGCGGGTGTCCCACCCTTGTCGCGCTTTTGCGACAGGGTGGGGCTTTTGATTTGGACCTGGACCTGGACCTGGACCTGGACTTCCACCTCCCTGTGTTCTCCGTATCCTCTGTGGTTAAGTTCTTGCCGTTTTGCTGACCGAATCCCGCACATCCCTACTCGCATCCTTTATCCTAAGTAGCTGCATTCCTATGACCCTTAAATCATGACCACGAAATCCAAGACTTCCAATGGCGGCTCCGCTGCCGCCGTAGTCGAAACCTCGAATGCCTCCAACCCGGAGCGCGAGCGCATCTTCAACGCCTACCGCCAGTGGGGATACCTTGAGGGCGATCTCGACCCTCTCGGTTTTCTCCGCCCCCGCGAAACCCCTGAATTGGAGCGTGAAGGCGAGTACGCCCGCGAAGCCCGCGCCATCTATTCCAGCACCATCGGCGTCGAAATCAATCACATCTACGCGCCCGAACGCCGCCGCTGGATTTTTGAGCAGATGGAATCCGAGCCCCAGGAAGAAGACCAGCAGCGCATCCTCGACCTGCTCATCCGCGCCGACATCTTCGAGCAGGTCATGCAGCAGCGTTATCTCGGCAGCAAGCGCTTCTCGCTCGAAGGCGTCACCGCCCTGATCCCGTTGGTCGACGAAGTTCTCGACACTGCCGCCGAGCGCGGCGCGATCGAGTTAGTCATGGGCATGAGCCACCGCGGACGCCTCAACGTCATGGCCCACGTGGCCCGGCGCGCTCCCCAGGAAATTTTCGCCGGATTCGAAGACGTCGACCCGCGCAGCGTTCTCGGCTCCGGCGACGTGAAGTACCACATGGGCGCCACTGGCGAATACAAGACTCGCAGCGGCGGCAAGGTTCACATTCACCTGGTCTCGAACCCAAGCCACCTCGAAGCCGTCGATCCCGTCACCGTGGGCCGCACCCGCGCCAAGCAGGACCGCACCGGTGAAGGCGGACGCGAAAAATATCTTCCCCTGCTTGTCCACGGTGACGCTGCATTCGCCGGACAAGGCATCCTCGCCGAAACCATGAACTACGCCGATCTGCCGGGATACACGGTCGGCGGCACCATCCACGTCGTGGTCAACAATCTTTTAGGATTCACCACCAGCTACACCGAAGAGCACTCCACCCGCTTCGCCGCCTGCATCGCGCGCCGCCAGTCGATTCCCAT
>PLEA01000589.1:0-3175 GCA_003136335.1 Acidobacteriaceae bacterium
TCGATGGGGATGAAGATGCGCGAGTTGGTGCCGTTATTGCCGTCGCGTCCGACTTTTGCGACTACGCCAACGACATCGAAATTAATGCCGTTCAGCAGAATCGTTGAACCGACGGCGGGCCGTCCTGGAAACATGTTCTTGAGAAGCTCCCAGCCCACCACGGCGACGCGGCGGCGTTCCAGGTTGTCCTTGTCGTTGAACCATCTGCCGGGCTCTACAGGGACGTTGCGAATCTGGTTGTAATCGGAGGCCACGCCGAAAACCTGGCCGTTGGTCGATCCGTAGTCGCTGACTGCGCGGATATCCTCGCGATTCAAGACCGGCGACAACGCGCCTACGAACTGAGCCTCGTTGCGGATCGCCAAATAATCTTTATAAGTGAAGTAATAGGTCTGCCCGGACTGCGTGCTGCCCTCGACGGCAGAAATCCGTCCGGGAAACATGAACATAATGTTTTGTCCAAGAGTGGCGAGCTGCTTTTCCTGGCCGCTGCGGAAGCCTTCTCCCAAACCTACCAGGAGCAACAGGGAGCCTACGCCCCAGGCAATTCCGAACATGGTCAGGAATGAGCGCAGTTTATGCGCCCAGAGGGTCGACAAAGACTGCCGGATGATGTCGAGAAGCATTCGCATATAGCTTTGTAAATCATGCCCCCACACCTCCGGGGAGGGGCGTGGGGGCACCCGGGTAACGTTCAGGCGAGGGGTCTCAATCCCGCCCAACCATCTGATCAGTAGTACGCAGCCGGGCTATTCGAAGTTCCCTGCTGTAATTAGGTAATTAGACCCCGAAGAGTAGAAAAAGGTTAGCTGGATGGCGAGCGCAAAATAGCGGGCGCGCTTCTAAAAACAGCTTAAGAATGACGCTTAAGAGAAGAGTTCATTCGCGCACATATGCCAAGTTGTCGAACCTTAGACCGTCGCCGTGTTTTAAGGAGAAGTTGACTCGCGAACAGGCCTCGGTCCACCCGGTCCGTAGTCGTCGCAGTTCACCCGGCTTCAGGTTGATCGACACGGCGCGAGCGCCCTCCGTTTGAATAGCGATGCCTGCCTCGGACGCGCCGCCGTTATAAACATCCACGCCGACAAAGACACGCGGATTTGGGAAGGAGAATTCCAGTTGCTGGGCCGTGGGGTCGGCCGCAATGAGGTTGAACGTGCCAAACTTGCCGCCTGGCGCGCCGATCTTCCACTCGTGCTGCGGCCAGTCGATCAGTCCGGAGGGATAGGGATATTGACTGCTTAGTTCCGTTCCGGCCGCCAGGTGCGGATCGTCGAATGTGACGTAGAGCGGAGGAACGCTTTCGCTTTTGCCCTGAATGTCGATATCGCGCGCGACGTCGTGACGAATTCGCAGTACGCACGTCGATTCATCAAAAACAAATCCCTGCTGATCGAGAGCCTTGCGATGCCGCAACGGCCGCCCGTTCGCCGTCACCGAGTCGGGGATAAAGTTCAGCCGCAGCACGTCGGTCGACCCATCATCGAAGGTGGAATAGGTCACCGAGCCTTTGCGGTAGCTTATCTTCGTGACAACGGAAGACGAACCCAACAAGTGCGACTCGTCCGCCGGCGCCCACTCCGGTACCGCCCAGAAGGCATCCATCAGGCGCCGTGGACCGTCTGCGAACTGGTCGGTAAACCACCACTGGTTCTCGCCGAAGGGGGCGTGCGCTCCACCGGGCAGTCCCTGGAAGTAGGTTACCCAATTGAAGGATCGGAAAGCGGCCTCGCGGTAGTCCGGATCGCCGGTCTTGGCGTAGTAAAGCGCTTCCACGGCCGCCAGTCGTGCAGTGTGGCTATCGCAGCATTGATTGGGAAGGTTGCAGCAGAAGTTGATGCCGTTCCCCTGTTCCGTGGTCACCGTGGCACCGTGCACAATATACTTGGGCCATTTTGGCGTGGTCTTTACCCATGCGATCAGTTGCCGCGCGTGTTCCTTCCACTGGGGATCTTTTTCTGGATGCAGCAGAACGTAGCGGGCGAATTCCAGAGGGATCACCTGATTCATGTTTCCCATGCTGGGTACAACGTCTTCGAAATACCCCACCCACACATTGTTGGTCAGCGGATAAGTCTTGAACCACGACCACGCGCCTTGCCGGACGCGGGCGTAACCGGCAACGTCGCCTTGATGCAGTCGCAGTAGTTCGTCGAAAAGCATGATGGGCTCAATCACATTGGCCGAATACGGTCCCATGGGAGCGCCTTCGATCCTGCCATCGCGCGCGTAACATCGCACCGGCCACGGAGAGTGGGTCTCGTCTCCCAGCTTGTAGTTCCTGACCAGCGCGTCGGCGCACAGAATGGCGGCCTGCAGGTACTTTGTGTTGCCCGTCATTTCGTACAGTCGCAGATAGGCGTACCCATCTTCGCCCACCACGTGAGGTTCAATAAAGTCCTCGCCGTGCGAGCTCCAGCCGCGGTAGTGACGCGCCCCGGGATCGGCGGACGGATACGGTACTCGAGCCCAGGCATAGTCCGCGGGAGTTCGGCCATTCTCCAGTTCGTAATCGACGAAGTCCTCGAGGAACGTAAGGGTCCGGGCATCTCCAGTGTAGGGATAGAGACGCTCCACAAAACCTTGCAGCATGGCTCGTAGATATCCAGTCGAGTTTGCCCAGGTTTGGTCGGGGATCAGTTCATAGGTCGTGCGGTCAAAGTCAAAGCAACAGTAAAAATAGTAGAGTCGCTGCCGGTTGTATTGGTCCCAGAGGATGGTCCACAGCGAGAGAAAATGAGAAGAGTAGGAGTAGCCGATGTTGTCGGGCATCGGCCAGGGCAGAAGTTTTCCCTGCGGGGCCAATTCGACGGGTCTGCCGGCGATTTCAGGCTGATCGACGGTGGAGACCACGGGAAACGGCGGCGGCTTCGGCGTCTCTTGTGCCAGGGTCGTTGCACCGAAAATCGTTGCACCGAAAATCAGGGCCAACGCGACTCTGGCGAGTTGGACGCTTCGCACCATAGTTTTACCGATGGAGACCAGGACGGGGCAGCCGGNNCACGCACTGTTGCGTTCCTGCGGTTGCGAGCGGCCTTTCGTAATCCCTACTGAGGGATTCGTCACTGTTTTTCTTTGGGCCGCTCGTACGCCTTCTGCAGATATTTGCGGGCTTCTTCGAGGGCACCGAAGGTGTTGTCGTTGGTCTGGAGGGCTTGGCGGTATTCGTTGATGG
>PLEA01000589.1:3208-3336 GCA_003136335.1 Acidobacteriaceae bacterium
CTGTTCTTGTTGAGGTCGAGCGCTTTGTTGAATTCCAAGAGCGCGCCCGTCAGGTCTCCCTGTTGCTGCATCGCCTGCCCGCGCAGAATGGAAGCGCGCAACTTCACGTCGCTGGAGTTGGTCAGCAC
>PLEA01000581.1 GCA_003136335.1 Acidobacteriaceae bacterium
GCGGGAAATTGATCTTGCGCACACCTAACCCTCAAAATGGTCACGGATTTAAAGGGAAAGCTCCGACTCCCGTTGGCGGTCGATCTGGCCCGGGCGACATAGGAGCAGATGGGTTACCGCAATTCTGGCGCGTTGAAGGGAGCGTGGCCGATCTGACCGCGGTTCGGCCCGTGGCCTATTTCACGTGGAACGCGCATACATTTGCAGAGCGATGGTCGCGCCGGGGTGGCTTGTTCCTCCAAGCACTGGTACGACCGGTTCTGTACGCCAGCCACCGCGTGTTGGCCACGCGCATCCTGCACGCACTGCTGTGCGGCGTCAGCCGTGACCGTTTGGATCTGCTGGGAGAAGAGTACTTCCATTACATTTTAAAGCCGCACTTGAAGCCCAAGGGCGTGAAACTACTACACGAATGGATGGAAGAGAACGGACAAATTGTCTTGGTGAGCCAGGGCCTTGACCACGTTATGCGCCCGCTGGCACGTCATTTGCAGGTTGAGAAACTAGTGGCGAACCGACTGGAGTTCCGCGACGGAACCTGTACAGGGCGCCTGCTTGACCCGGTGGTGCGTCCGCGCGGACCGCTGGCGTTCGCGCTGGGCAAGAACCCTAATGGACTGGTAACCGGCGAGCAGCTATTGCTTGACCTGGGACTTGAAAAAAATCCTCGAATACTGTCGCAAGCGATCCTGCCTGTGGCTCGGCCTGTCGCCCGCCCTCTTGCCGAGAATCAACGTCCTCTCGTGATGTTCCGCCCGCGGAAGGTACCGGAGCGGCTTTCGGTGCTGCAGGCACTGCGCGGCAAACAAATCCTATTGATTGGAGTCACGGGTTTCATCGCCAAGGTCTGGCTTGAACATATCCTTTCCGAGGTGCCCGACATCGGGAAGATTTACCTCTTGATTCGGCGCCAGCGTACGACACCGGCGCGAAGCCGATTTGAAAAGATGATGTCGGAGTCGCCTGTTTTCGATCCGCTGGAAAAGCATTACGGGCTGGACTTTGAACGCTTCCTGAATGCAAAGATCGAGGTGGTCGAGGGAGATTTGAGCCAGCCGGGTCTCGGCTTGGATAGCCATGTGCGGCAACGCCTGGCGCGCTCTGTAGACTTGGTCGTAAACAGTTCGGGCCTCACCGATTTCAACCCCAACTTACGTGAGGCGCTCGCCAGCAACATTCAATCCGCGGCAAACCTGGTGGAATTTTTGCGTGAGTCGAGTCACGCGGCGCTGCTGCATCTCTCGACCTGCTACGTGGTGGGCGCACGCGACGGACGCGTCGGCGAAAATTGCCAGCCGAACTATACTCCGGCGCGAATCGCGGATTTCGATGCGGAGCGCGAATGGCAGTCGCTGCAAGAATTGATCCGCGCCATTGAACGCCGAGGCCAAAGCCCGGAAGTTGAAGCGGCATTGCGGCGCCAGGCTCTCCGTTCGCGCCGCCATGGCGAGCAACCGGCGGGACCGGAACTGGAGGGTTCCATTCGCAAGAACCGCCTGCGCTGGATGCGTCACCATTTAACGCAAGCTGGAACGCGCCGGGCCAAACGCTTCGGCTGGCCGAACACCTACACGTTTACGAAGAGTATTGGCGAGTCCCTGCTGGCGACCCGCGGTGCCGGCTTGCCCATCGCGATTGCTCGGCCGTCGATTGTGGAGACTTCGGTTCATCAGCCATTCCGCGGCTGGAACGAGGGTATCAACACGTCCGCGCCGCTTTCCTACCTGCTGGGCACTTTCTTTCGGCAGCTGCCTACGAATAAACGCAAGTGTCTCGACCTGATTCCGGTGGACATGGTATGCCGCGGCATGACCCTAATCGCCGCCGCACTCGTTGAGCGACGGCACGAGCAGGTATATCAGCTGGCTACCTCGGGAAGTAATCCGTGCGACATGGGGCGCGCGATCGAGTTGACAGCGCTCGCCCATCGCAAGCATTACCGCGCGCAGCAAGGCCTCGAGCACTGGTTGCGGATGCGATTCGATACCATTCCGGTGTCGAAAGAGCGTTATCGCAAGCTTTCCGTACCGGCGCAGAAAGTGCTGGTCAAGGGCATTAACCGCGCGGCAGCGGCGCTGCAGTTCAACCGGCCGCCCTTGGCGCGGGCCGAGCGGGATCTGGATCGAGTCGAAAAGCTCATCGATTTATACGAGCCGTTCATTTTGTACAACGAACAAATTTTCGAGTCGGAGAACGTGCAATTACTGTCCGCCGCTCTGCCTGCCGATGAGCGCGAGATCTTCGGCTACGACCCCAATACGATCGACTGGTGGGATTACTGGATCAACATACACATTCCAGCTTTGCGCAAGTGGGTGTATCCGCTGATCGAAGGGAATGCCGTGGAATCGCGGCGGCGGCGCGAATTCCACCTTTACGATGCAAAAACGCCTGGCGCCGATGTCCACCCCGCAGTCGTGCCGAGCGCGCGAGCAACATGGCCATCTTCCTGACCGGCGCGACCGGCTATATCGGATCCTACCTTGCCGCCGGTTTCGCGGCGCGACACGGCGAGTCGCTGAACCTGCTCGTGCGGGCGAAGGACGCAGGAGAAGCCGAGCGAAGATTGTGGCAGGCGCTGCAATTGCACCTCGATTTCCCGGCGTTTCGCGAAATCCTGGGCACGCGCATACGAATTTTTCGCGGAGATCTCACTGCGCCAAACTTTGGTTTGGATGCGAGTGAGTATCACGCCCTGGCCGCATCCACCGACTCGGTGCTGCATGCTGCAGCGTCGCTTAACCGGAAATCGGAGAAGAGCTG
>PLEA01000263.1 GCA_003136335.1 Acidobacteriaceae bacterium
CCTTCAGGCACGACTACGGTGTGCACGTAGACATCGCCGTGGCGGAGGCGCCTCTGAATGTCAAGCATGTTTGCTGGCTTTTCGAAAAGATATTCGCCAGCTTTGAGGGAGCGCCGATGGTGCAGGTAGTGCCATAGAACGAACGCCTGTTCACTGCGGATGATGCCGGCGCCCTTGAGTTCGGCGGCGATGCGGTGCGTGGAAAATCCCGGGCGCAGCATCACGAATGTCTGCGCGGACGGCGTGGTGGGGATCAGCACGGCCCAAGCGAACCATCCTGCAGTTCCGAGGATTACGACCAAAATCAGCCAGATCGTCTTGCGCACAATACCCACAGTTTAGACGATGACCTGATCAGCTGCACCCCGCGATCCTACAGCGGACTTTACTTTAGTAAGTGCTTGATTTGCCTTAGGATGCTTACCAAAGCAAGGGAAACTTTGACCCTATTCTTATTGAAACCTTTCGGACGCGATATACTCAGATATTCAGGGGTCTTCTTATATCTTGATGAGACGTCGCTCGTTGTTCTTCGCCGTACCTCTGTTTCTGGCAGTGCTGTCCACCACGGGCTGCGTGTTCCGCACGCGTCCGGTCGAAGAGCAGTACTCGAAAGTGCCTCTCAAGGAATCGACGCAGCAGGGGTTGATCGACAGCATTAATCAGCAGGCGGAGTCGATCCACTCGCTGAAAGCGCAGGTCGATATCGACTCTTCCTCGGGCGGGATGAAGAAGGGGCACTACACCGATTACAAGGAAATCCGCGGCTACGTCTTGGCGCGCAAGCCGGATGAGTTGCACATGATCGGGCTGATGCCGATTGTGCGCACCACGGCTTTCGACATGGTGAGTGACGGCAAGGAATTCAAGCTTTGGATTCCGCCAAAGAATCGCTTCGTGGTGGGCAAGAACGAGGTGCAGACTCCCAACGCGGATCAGCCGATGGAGAATATACGTCCGCAGAATATTTACGAGGCGCTGCTCATCCGCCGGATCGATCCTAATTCGGAGATTGCGGTGCTGGAGAACGGCTATGAGACGCTGCATGACGTCAAGGGACACCGCGTCCTGCAGGACGACTACGAGTTGACGATTATAAAAAAGTACGACCAGGGCTGGAGGCTGGGGCGCAAGATCATCTTTGGGCGCACCGATCTGAAGCCGCACCGGCAATACATTTACAGTGAGGACGGCAAGGTAGCCACCGATGCTAAATACGCCGAATACAAAAACTACGATGGCTTCAGCTTCCCCTCGCGCATCGAGATCTACCGGCCGCAGGAAGAGTTCGACATTACGCTGAATATGCTGAAGGTGGATATTAACCAGCCGTTGAAGGATGAGCAGTTCGTGCTGGAGCAGCCCTCGGGAGCGGTGGTGGTCAATCTAGACCATCCGCAATCGAGCCTGGTTACGCCGTTGGGGCAGCACTAGTAGGGCATTCGGTGCATGCGGCGTTCGAGTCAAAATCCCCACCTCATTCGGCTTCGCTCAGGGCAGGCTCTAGCCGCAAAGGACGCGGCTAGGATGGGCACCCGCACAACTTCTTTTCTTATGATGAACAAAATGGTTATCGCCAACCTGGTGCATCGGCCGACTCGGTCGTTCATTGCGACGAGTGCGATTGCGCTCGAAGTGGTCATGATTCTGATGGTGGTGGCGCTGTTCTACGGATTGTTGAACGGATCGAAGCAAAGCCAGATGGGCGTCGGTGCCGACCTGATGGTGACGCCCCCCGGGGCGTCGTCGCTGGTGGGTGTGACGGGAGCGCCCATTCCCATCAAAGTGGGGGATATCCTACGTCGAGTACCGCATGTGGTCGCAGCTGTCCCAGTGGTCTGGGGCTTCAATCAAAAACCGCTGGAAATCATTTACGGCATCGACCTAGCGAGCTATGAAATGCTTCCTCCGAAATTCCGCTATCTCTCAGGCGGTCCATTTCAGAAGCCTTATGACGTCATCGTGGACGATTACTTTGCCAACATGAATCACAACAAAGTCGGAGACACGATCGAGATCCTAGCCCACGACTTTCGCATCTGCGGCATCGTTCCCCACGGAAAGGGAGGCCGCAAGTTTCTGCCGCTGGCGACGCTGCAGGATTTGCTAAGCGACGAAGGCCGCGTTTCCGTGTTTTACGTCAAGGTGGATGATCCTGCGAATCTCGATCAGATAGCGAAAGCGATCCAGGAAATTCCGGGCATGGAAAAATACTCGGTGCGCTCCATGCAGGAGTATCTGTCGATGATGACGCCCGACAATCTTCCGGGATTTGATCTTGCCATTAAGATCGTGATCGGCGTGGCCGTGGTGGTGGTATTTCTGGTGATCTTTCACTCAATGTACACGGCGGTGATGGAGCGAACGCGCGAGATTGGAATTCTGAAATCGCTGGGCGCTTCGAAGTGGTACATCGTGAATGTGGTGCTGCGGGAAACGGTGCTGCTGGCGGTGGTCGGGATCATCGCGGGGATTGTCATCAGTATGGTGACCCGCCGCGTCATCATGTTTGAAAGGCCGGTGCTGCGCCTGTTCTGGAGTAACGAGTGGGTGCTGCGGGCGACTGTGATTGCGATTGTGGGTGCGCTGGCGGGAGCATTGTATCCGGCGTTGAAGGCTGCGCAGAGAGATCCGATTGATGCGCTGGCCTACGAGTAGTGCGATCGGCGAGGGCGCGGACGCCCTCGCGACAGCCGGCGGGACGCCGGCGCTACGGAGAGATAACACAGGCGCCGGAGTCATCCTTGGGCGCCTGTCTGGTTTACTGGCCTCCCATGTATTGCACGTGGACGTACGTACCGAGTCTTACGTTGTAGGCAAGATACCAGCCCTCGTGATCGGGGTCGTCGTAGATCACGACTTGGTCGTTGCCCCAATCCCAGTCATTGGCGTAGGCAAGGTCAAACGGAGCGACGCCGAAGTAGAAGCCGTTAAACCAAAAGCGGTTGGGGCCGCCTCCGGCAATGCGCCACTGGTGGCCACGGCCGAAGCCGCCGGTGAAGCGGCCGTGCTCGAAGGGACGGTCGAGGTGGTAGCGGGCGTCATTAGGCCCGGCGTCGTGCCCAACCCATTCGCCGTTGTGATGGACGTGCGGAGCTTCGGGGTGGCCTGCTTGGTCGCGATAAGAAGGGCGTGGCGCGGCTTCTTGGCGTGGCGCGGCTTCCTGGCGCGGTGCTGCTTCCCTCGCGGGGGCTTTAGCCTCTGTGCCACGGGAAGGCGGCGGGCCATGTTTAGGAACAAAACCGCCACCTACGGCGTGGCCGCCCCCTCCTTGAGGGTTGTGTTGTGCCACGGCGGGCAGGGAAAGGAATACGGATACAGCAAGAACTGTGGGGAGTAATCTCATGAGCACCTCCAAAGGTTACCTTATCATTGCAGCTTTGGCAGGAACAGATCGTTGACAATTCTTTGCAGATTACGCTATCGTAAAGACTTTGGTGGTCGTGTGGTTGCCCGCCTGATGGCCTGGCGTCCTCGCTAGGGAATCAACGAGCGGTCTTCTTTCGCAGCTTTTTCAATCTGGGAGAACTCTGATGTCAACCTATTTCCCCAAAGAGGGGGAAATTGTGCGCAAGTGGTACGTCGTGGATGCGGACGGGCAGACGCTCGGGCGCCTGGCTTCGCA
>PLEA01000561.1 GCA_003136335.1 Acidobacteriaceae bacterium
GTTCCCCAGCTTGTACCAGCCTTCGTCGAGAATGATGTAAGGAAGACCGTATTTCGCTGCAAAGTCGATATAGTACTTATACGTTTCCGTATTGATTCCCGCCTTGAAGTCCACGCCATACACATTGTTTGCATTCCACCAATCCCAGGCCACTTTCCCTGGCTTGATCCACGACGTGTCTTGCACCAGCGACGGTTTTTCCAGAAGATAGACGATCTGGTTGGTAAGCAGGTCGCCATCCCGGTCGGCAATGCCAATCACGCGCCAGGGAAAGGTGCGTGTCCCGGCGGTGACTGCAATGTAGTCGGCGCTGTCAACTACTCTGTAGTCGCGATCGCCGGTCAAACTTTCTTTCAGCGGATAAGGTGGAAAGGTTGCCGCCAGGCCATTTCCGCCAGTGCCCTTCAGCCAGAGGCCGGGGTAAGACTCTAAGTCCGATTCCGCAATCGCGACCTTTGCGCCGTCTCCTACGTCCACGACCGCGGGAAGAGTCGCGAGAAACGCAGGGTCAACTTCTCGCAAGTGCTGAGGCAGGTATTTCCGTTCATTGTGCGAGAAGAAGCCGTCTTCCTGTGGGTAATAGACAATGTCGTTCGCGGAAAAATTAAAGTCCGATTCTTCCCCGTAGATCTTCACCTTCTGCTGCGGCATCGAGGTCTCGAAGCGGTAAGCCGCACCTTCGTCGTAGGCGCGGAACACGACTGCATATCCGCCCTCCATATTCAGCCGCAGTTCGTTGTAGTGATCACGAATTTTCGCGAACTTCTGGCGGACCACAGGCTCTACGACCTGATCAGAAGAACGTGGCGTGGCGTCAATCACCTTCGGCTGTACTCCAAGTTTCTTATGCTCAACGTCGAGAGAAATCGTGCAATTCTCGAGCACCGCCCGGTCCTTCAGGACGACGTCGTAGCGGATCTGCCCTGCGGTGCGAATTCTGATTTCGATTCGCCCGTCCGGCGAGCGCACGTCGTAGCTGGATTGTGCAGCCACATTTTCAATAAATACGGCGACGAACATGAGTAATAGCAGCGCAGGAGCGAAGGCCTTCATCGAATCACCTTTCTGGGTCGATGCATTTTCTGTACGGGAGAAGAATCTTACTCGCGCGCGCGAGGGCAATTCAATCATTACGATATAGCCGGCCAAACTGATCGCACTTTTGCGAGCAACGGTGGAGTTCAGGTGCAGATACCTAAATAGGAGACGCCTAACGAAATCATTTCTCGGTGTCGCGAACCAGGAACTGGGTGTATACTCGCCGGTCATTTCGCGGTTAAGAAGGGGATTCGTAATGACACGACGATGGAGGGTGTTTGCCTGGCGACCCTTTGCCAAATGCGTTCTTTCTGCAGCGGCCATCTCTATCTTTCTTCTTCCGTTAGCAGTACCGGCCCAGGCACAGTCCGCCGAGGAAGCGGCGCGCGCGGCGAGCACGCTCTCCAGCCAGTCCCAGACGGTAATCCAGCGTCTGTCGGGCCTGGATGCCCTGCCGCCAGACGGATGGAAGACGCATGAGGGCGATCTTGCCCATGGTGAGGCCCTCGATCTCGATGATTCGAGTTGGCCCATCGTCCGTGCTAACTCCGCGGCCGGAAAAAACGCGATCTGGTATCGCCGCTCCATTACCGTGCCTCCAACCCTCAACGGATACGACCTGACGGGCACCAGAATCTGGTTCAGCTTTCGCGCCTCCGCGAATGGGCCCATTTCGGAGATCATCTACTTGAATGGCCGTCGCGTGGCTATGGGCGACGATCTTGAACCCATCGTTCTCTTCGATCATGCAACGCCCGGCGAGACCGCGCTCGTCGCGGTCAAGCTACTTCCCACGGTCGACAACAAAGTTTTCGCGGGGACGCAGCAGAAAATCGAGTTCTCTGAGAGTCGGCCCAATCCGGACGACTTGCGAATCGAATTTCTCACCTCCGCGATCCTGCTTCCGAGTCTGTCCAGGAATGTCTCTTCCGATACTGCCGCGCTTGAAAAGGCGGTTGGCACAGTCGATCTTAAAGCGCTCGACGCGGCCGACCAACGAGCCTTTGACGCCTCGCTGCGGCGCGCACAGGAATTGCTGGAAACGCTGAGACCCACGCTCCGGCAAGCCACTCTGCACCTTACAGGCAACGCGCATATTGACGCCGCGTGGCTCTGGCCCTGGACCGAAACTGTCGAAGTCGTCAAGCGAACATTCGGCACAGCCCTGCAACTGATGAACGAGTATCCCGACTACACCTATACGCAGTCGGCCGCCGCGTACAACGAATGGATCGCCGATAAATATCCGCAGATGAATGCGGAGATCAAACGGCGGATCAAAGAGGGCCGCTGGGAGATTGTCGGCGGGATGTGGGTTGAGCCCGACTTGAACATCCCTGACGATGAGTCCACGGCGCGTTCGTTGTTGATCGGCAAGCGCTGGTTCAAGAAAGAGTACGGAGTGGATGTCCACATTGGCTGGAACCCAGACTCGTTTGGCTATAACTGGCAGTTACCTCAGATCTATAAGAAATCCGGCATCGATTATTTTGTCACCCAGAAGATGGCTTGGAATGACACCAATCAGTTGCCTTTCAAACTGTTCTGGTGGGAATCGCCAGACGGCAGCAAGGTCCTGACTTATTTTCCCCATGACTACGTCCACACTGATCTGAATCCTGTCCGCTTGGCGAACGATCTGGCAACTGCGCGCAAGTATGCTCCGGGATTAGCCGAGATGATGGATCTTTACGGAGTAGGCGACCACGGTGGTGGCCCCACACGCGCCATTTTGGACGAAGGTGTGCACTGGATGCAGCC
This sequence comes from Acidobacteriaceae bacterium, assembly GCA_003136335.1. The sequence goes on from PLEA01000561.1 coordinate 2,800, forward strand.
TGACAAAATTGTTCCGCCGATGCGGTTCGGCACGGCCGCCGCTTACTTTCATGAGATCGCCAGCAAGGTAGATAGCAACTCCCCGGAATGGAACTATAGCGCTATAGCTAAGGGATATAGGGAGCCGCCTGCGCCGGCGGCCGGCAGGATCAGCATTCCCACATGGAAGAGCGAACTCTATTTCGAATACCATCGCGGCGTAATGACGACGCAAGCCAACCACAAACGCAACATGCGCCAGAGTTCCATGTGGGCATTGAACGCCGAGAAATATGCCTCCCTGGCATGGTTGGATGGGAAGTCGTACCCCACCGATGAATTGACCGAGGCGTGGAAAAAGATCACCTTCAATGATTTTCACGACTTGGCCGCGGGATCGGGCATCGGCATCATCTACAAAGATGCGCAGCGCGACTATGACCAGGTACGATGGGCAACGGATGAGATTTCCAGCAAAGCCCTGAACACCCTCGCGGCAAGCGTGAATACCAGCGCAACTGGCGGCATTCCGGTGTTTGTCTTCAATCCTCTGGCGTGGCAGCGCGCCGGATTGGTGACGCTGGAGGTTCAGATACCTTCCTCGATTGCGGGTGCACCATCGGTGCTCGATGCGCAGGGCCGCGTCCTTTCCTCGGAAGTTATCGCCAGCGACAAATCAACTAATACCTATCGCCTGCTGGTGAATGTTAAGAATGTGCCTTCCATGGGCTACACCATTCTTCACGTCGTTCCCGACGCGAAGCCGGCGATTACCGATTTAAGGGTCAGCGGACTGACCATGGAGAATTCGAACCTCCGGGTCACCGTCGATCCGAAAACGGGCTGTATTACCAGTCTGTTCGACAAGCGCTCCAACTTCGAGTCGCTGGCCAGCGGCGCCTGCGGGAATCAACTGCAGACTTTTACGGACACTCCCAAAGATTACGACGCGTGGAACATCGATCCGGGCACGCTCGATCACATGACTCCGATCGACGCCGTGAATTCGGTGGAGCTGATCGAAAAGGGTCCCTTACGCGCCGTGATTCGGGTATCGCGCGCCTGGCAAAGCTCAAAGTTCGTGCAGGACATCACCTTGTATGCCGGGGCCGATCAAGTCGATGTGGTAAACGACGTCGACTGGCATGAGACGCACGTTTTGCTGAAGGTCGCCTTCCCGCTGGCCGCGACCAGCAGCCATGCGACCTATGAGATTCCTTTCGGCAGCATTGAACGTGCCACCACGCGGAACAACAGTTGGGAACGGGCGCAGTTCGAGGTTCCTGCACAACGCTGGGCAGACCTTGGCGATGGGCAGCATGGCTTCAGCCTGATCAATGAGTCCAAGTTTGGATATGACGATCAGGGCAATGTGCTGCGCCTTACGCTGCTGCGTTCGCCGATTTGGCCCGATCCCGAAGCTGACCGCGGGCACCAGCACTTCAGCTACGCCCTCTATCCACACGCGGGCGACTGGAAGCAGGCCCTCACCGTGCGGCATGGCTATGAGTACAACTACCAGTTGCAAGCCATGCAGGTTGCGGCGCACGCCGGTTCGCTGTCTCTGGAGCACTCCTTCGCCTCGGTTCAACCGGAGAATGTTGTGCTCACGGCGATGAAGAAGGCGGAAGACAGCGACAGTCTCATCCTTCACGCGTATGAGTGGGCTGGTAAGTCCGGCAACCTGACATTCACGGTACCCGAGGGAGCAACCGGCGCCATCCTAACCAACCTTCTCGAACAGCCGCAGGGATCGCCGCTGACCGTCAGCGGAAATCAACTGACCGTGCCCATCCATCCCTTCGAGATTCTTACTCTTCGCGTCGATTACCGGCGTGAGCCGACGGAAAAACGCCCGGCGCATGACGGAGACGCGGCGGCGCTTCCGGCTGGGATTCATCCATACCTTAATTGATTTTCAAAGAAGGCTACCGCGAGTATCGTGAACGAAAGAGCAGGCACCAATCTGTCGCCAGATTCCGGAACAACATGGCGGTAGGCCGCAATTGCGTCTCGCCCAATACCCCGCGTTTCACACACTCAGCGTTGGTCCTTAGGTTCCATTCGCTGGAAATCCCGATCAGAGCGTGCCCTGACCTGAGCGATGATAGCGCGAAATCGAAGGGTAAACGTAATCTCATCGTGAACGTTCTGCTTGACGAGAACTGCAGAGTGGAAGATGATCTCGGTGCTCCGAGTTCCATCAAACATTTTGAACATTGGTTCACGCATCCCCATGGATATCCGCGATGACGCTCGGAGAGCAAAAGTCTCAACCGCCGCCGTATCCGGAGCCTGCTAATGGCCATCGTGGCTGGTGTCGACTTCGGGACGCTGAGCGTTCGTGTTTCTCTTGTCGACAGTGAACGGGGACTGCTCGACTGCGCTATCGCCGAGTATCCCCTGCATCGCAAGCGCGAAGATCCGGAATACGCGACCCAATCCCATGAAGATCATATGCGGGCGCTGGCTTCTGCGACGCGCGCCGTCCTGAAGAAGGCCGACATTACCGCGAACCAAGTGCAGGCTATCGCTCTCGATACCACCGGCTCCTCCGTGATTCCGGTTGGCAAAGATCTCCAACCGCTAGGTGAGTATTACCTGTGGTGCGACCACCGAGCTAAAGGCGAAGCTGCCGAGATCACCGATGCGGCTCATCGGGAGGGTCTCGAAGCCATAAGGTGGTGCGGTGGAATCTACTNNCTGGAAGCCATCCAGTGGTGCGGCGGCGTCTACTCGTCGGAGTGGGGATTTTCCAAGCTTCTGCACTGGCTCCGGCACAACCCCGAGAAACGATCAGAACTTGTATCCGCCTTCGAGCATTGCGACATGGTCGCAGCCACTCTGTGTGGCATCACTGATCCCAAGAAAGTGAAGCGCAGTGTTTGCGCGATGGGTCACAAGTGGCTCTGGAACGCACAGCTAGGCGGCCTCCCGCCGGAGAGTTTTTTGGTTAAAGTGGATCCGCTGTTGAAGGGGGTCCGCGACGAACTGGATGGCGAATATGCTACCTCCGACCAAATCGCTGGCCGGTTATCCGCGTTCTGGGCTGAAAAACTGGGCCTTAAGGCAGGGATTCCAATCCCTGTAGGCGCCTTCGATGCGCACTGGGATGCGATTGGTGCAGGGTGCCGAACCGACGACATGGTGAATGTCATCGGGACATCGACTTGCATCATTGGAATCACTCCCTCGGTGAACCTTGTGCCCGGGGTTTGCGGCGTCGTACCGGGCAGCGTTCATCCCTTGCGCACGGGAATCGAAGCCGGACTCTCCGCCGTAGGAGACATATTCAATGCGATCGCTTCTCGTGCCGCCACCGATGTAAAGACGTTAAGTGTTGGCCTCGAGAGCTATCGCCCAGGGCAGACCGGCCTACTGCGCATGACCTGGGATAACGGCGATCGCACCGTGCTGGTGAACCCCAACTTGCGCGGCGTCACGCTGGGATGGAACTTGCAGAGCACGGCCCAGGATGAACTCTTCGCCGCCATCGAAGGAACGGCGTTTCATACACGAGTAATCCTGGATCGCATGGCCGGGAACGGCGTACCCATCAAACGCGTGATCAATGCGGGGGGCATTCCGCAGAAGAATGACGTCCTGAACCAGGTCTATGCCAGCGTGCTCGGACGTCCGGTCCTGGTTCCGAGCAAGAGCGTTGTCAGTATAGGATCTGCAATCTTTGCTTTTCTGGCGGCTGGCACTTTCAAGACGATCGAGGAAGCACAGGACAAGATTTGCCCCTCCCACCGAACGTTCCTGCCGGATGATTCGGCGCAACGCACCTACGACCGTCTCTACCTCTTATATAGCAAGTTGTATTTCGCATTGGGACAGCGCGGCAGCGACGGCATGGGCGACATCCTGCCGACATTAATCGCGGTGTCAGAGTCTGCAGGACGTCAGGCAACACGGAAGAGGCGCAAGCGAGGAGCAGCGATGACGTTAGGCAAGTGCGGCACCGGATGAGTCGCATTCGGCATTGTGCCTGGAGACGCAACTCCTCCCAGACTCACCGAATCACGCCGATTTCCCGACCACCGAGTTGCAGCCCGGCGCGCGGTATCACACTGTCACCGTCTACAGCTTCTCTGCCCGTTAAGTAATGCTGGAATCTCTTCATGCCGGAAGCCTCGCGGGCGCCAGCAGTTGCCGGGCGAACCGGCACCGACGACGCGGCAGCCACTGAGATCGCCGAGGCCACGAATTGTCTTCGCGAGATGTGCCTTTTTCAGCCATTTCTCATCACCCCACCTACAGCAACCACTGAATAACGGTGTACGATCGCGCCGGCACCTCAAACTTACTCTTGCCTCCCGAGGTAGTCGGCGTCCGAAACGACTGCGGCGCAACCCGTTGCGGTGCGGCAAAACTATTCGAGGCTTTCAGATCGTCACCGGTCAGCAAAGACGCTGAAATCGCACGGGCGGGAGCGGCATCTTCCCAAACCACCTCAACCTCATGCGCCTTCGACAAATCGCGGTTCAGGATGAAGAGAGAAAGTTTGCCGTCATTGCGATCCAACGAACCCGCGACATCCAGATGCGCCACCGGGTCCAAGCCAGAAACTTCATAGGTGGAAGACTCCACCAACAGATTCAGCACCGCACCTTTGGCAAATTGTAGTGCCCAGCTGTATGGGTAGTAGATGGTCTGCCGGAACAAACCGTTCCCGTCCGTCATGATTGGAGCGATTACGTTGACCAACTGTGCCAAGCAGGCGAGCTTTACTCGATCCGCATTACGCAGCAGCGAATTAATGAGTCCTCCAACCAGGAGCGCATCTTCCAGGTTGTAGACTTCTTCCAACAAATGGGGCGCTTCTTGTCTGTGGCCATCGACGGCATCTCCGGTTCGCGCGCGATACCAAACGTTCCATTCATCGAAAGACAGCCACAGTTTCTTGGGCGAGCGCTTGTGCCCGCGCACCAGATCGCAAACCGCGACCGTCTCGGCAATCTGGCGCTCCATGCTCAGATTCAGGGCAAGGTATTTCGAAGTATCATTGCCAGTCTCGCGCTCGTCGTTGCCAAAGTAGCGGTGCAGGGAGAGACCATCTACATACTGGTAGCATTGTTCGAGCACTTCGCGATCCCATTCGAGATAAGTAGGCATCAAGGGGCCGCTTGAGCCACAAGCGATAAGCTTGAGAGAGGAATCGACATCACGCATCTGCCGAGCGGCATCTGCGGCCTTCAGACCATACTCCGTCGCCGACATGTGTCCGATCTGCCAGGGGCCGTCCATTTCGTTGCCCAGGCACCAGTGCTGCACCTTGTATGGATCAGGAATACCGTGCTGGCACCGCAGTTCGCTCCAGCGGGTTCCCTTCTCCACATTGCAGTACTCCACCAGAGCGGCCGCTTCCTCCGGCGTGCCGGTTCCCAAATTCATCCCCATTAGGGGTTTCGTACCAACGGCTTTACACCAAGCGAGAAATTCATTGGTTCCGAACTGATTCGACTCGATCGTGTCCCATGCCTTGTCGAGCGTACGCTGGCGGTTTTGCTTGAGTCCAACGCCATCGAGCCAGTTGTATCCTGAGACAAAATTCCCTCCGGGATAGCGAATGATCGGCACACCCAGCCGGCGAATTTCATTGAGAACGTCTTTGCGGAATCCGTTGGCATCGGAGAGTTTCGATCCGGGATCATAGATTCCCTCATAGATAGCACGTCCCAAGTGTTCGAGGAAAGAGCCGAATAAATTGCGGTCGAGTGGGGCAATCGTTCGTCTGGTATCGACGTAAACCCGCGCGCCGGTTATCCTGCTGGCCGACGGCGCGGCTTGAGCCGGTCCTTCAGCGACAAGCCCGCGCGCGAAGCCACCTAGAAGGGCCGTTGCGGAACATGCCATTCCCGCGTTGGAAACCTGCTTAAGGAACTTTCGTCTGGCGAAGGAAAATCGATTCATTGTTTCCTCAATGGATAAGTCCTGTAACGAACTTCAGATGTGTCCGTGAATACCGACCGGAGCAGTGGAGAGATCCGCCGTATTCGACCGGTTCATTCGGAAACGATGTACCTCTTCCGTCGTGAGAATTCCTGACGGAAGATGTGCTAGAACCGCGAGTCCACTCTCGGCGTCAAAATCGAAAGCGAGATAGGGCTTGCTCTCAGGCATAGGAGGAGACGTTCCGCGAATTGCGCGTCGCGCGTTCCCTGGTGATGCGCTCGAGGTAGCCGCTCCGGCGGAATGCCAAAGAACATGCAACGCTACGGTGGGGCAGACTCCGGCGAGCAGATGTACCTGGCCAGCGTCGCTGAACTTCTCCTCGGTTGTAGTGGCCGCCGCTGGCTGTACGAATTTGCCAAAGCGCGTGCCAAGTGTTGGCCAAGCCCAGACGTTAACTCGATGCGGAAGGACTCGAGCGCCTCAAAAATCTTCTCACTCTTGCGTGCGTCCATAGCGGTCCTCTCTTCGGAATCGAAGGCTACAATCCCCCCGCACAACGTCACGAATTTCTTTTCCAGACCATCTAGTTTCGCATTGCGGAAGGCGCAGCACAACACTTGGCTGTGAGACTGCTCCCGAGTCACCGGGGTTCGGACGGAATACCGGGACTCAAACCACGACCACCGCGTTGGGCAGCGTTGGTAAAGATCACGCATTCCAACGGCACCATGATGGCGCACGTCGTAGCGTTTGAATGGACAACTCAGGCACGAATTTCGTCGCGCTTAATTGTTTGCTGGTCCCGCCCGGAGCGGTGTCAATCCCAGCGCTATTCCTGAGGGATAACACCAGTGGTATGTATGTTTCGATGGATCACGGACAAACGGCCGACAAGGCGGCAGCGGATTCCCCGGGGGGCGAAAACCGCCACGTGCAAAACGTAATAGGGCAGGCGGAACGGGAATTGCGCCAGTTGATCGAGGAGCGAGCCGTAGTCACGAAGCGCATTGGCACGGTAAAGCAGATCATCGTGGGTTTAGCGACGCTCTTCGGCGACGGCATTTTGGACGCTGCTCTATTAGATCTGGTCGATCGCAAGAGCAGTTCCCGCCGGCCCGGTATCACCCGGGCATGCCGCAGAGTACTGATGGAAGCAGGGCGGCCGATGAGCGTGCGCGATGTGTGCGATGGGATTCAACGAACCGCGCCTGCGTTGCTGGCCCGCCACAAGGTTCCGACTGCAACAATCAATACGATTTTGGGCCGACTGGTGGGGTACGGTGAGGCGACAGTGTTACCTGGAGGTCGCGGGCAACGCGCCTGGCTGTGGGCGGCAGAGCGCGACGGCAAATCGAGCCGCGCGCCGGACGGGGAAGGCTCAGGCCAGGCTGGGTAGTGGATTGTGTTGCGCTCTCCGGCGCGCCCGAGATGTTGCGCGGCGCCGAAGTCACATCTCCACTGCCATGCGGAGAGGAATACACACCCGAGCAGCCACGCCGCCATCCGGCAGGCTTAACAGTTCCACGCTCTGATCCTGGCCGTAGATCGTCTCCAGGCGCTCGCGCGTGATTCTTAGTCCCATGCCGCCAGACGAGGAGTGGCATGGCTCCCTAAATCCGGGTCCGTTGTCTCTCACCTCCAGATGAAGATCGTCGTCATCGTGAGTGGCGGAGATTCGAATCTCACCTCCGGACACCAACCTGGAAATTCCGTGCTTGATGGCATTGTCCACCAAAGGCTGCAGCAACAAGTGAGGGACGCTGGCGTCGAGAGTCTCCGGAGCGACGTCGATACTCACCTTGAGCCTTTCTTCGAATCGCACCTTTTCGATCTCGATATAACAATTTACAAATTCCAATTCGCGACTCAAGGTTGTCATCTGGGTTGAGGCGGTTTCGAGGCTGATCCTGAGCAGGTCGCCCAGCCGCGTGATCATTCGATCGGCAGCTTCAACGTTAGTTAACATCAACGCGGAAATGGAGTTCAGCGTGTTGAAGAGAAAATGCGGCTGCAACTGGCTCTTTAACGATTGCAGCCTCGCTTTCTCAAGTTGCGCTTGCAATTGCGACGTGCGCAACTCCCGCTCGCGGAACCTCTGGTAATAACACGCCGCGTGTGCAATCAGTACGATCGGCAGGTAGGTGGTGACAACGTCGTCGACCACGCTAGAGAGGAACATCCTCTCAAACATAAACCACTGGATTCGAAATCCCCGCGCTTGTGCGTCCCAAACAGCGGAAACCCAGTGCCGGACGCGAGGATCCCAATACGCGTATGGAGTCATGCCCCGGAGCGCGACCTGCGCCAAAGTAAATACCAACCCTCCCGCCAGCAGGAGCAACGAATTTGTTGCCCAGTTGTTGCGTTGCACTGGGTAGCGGTTCGCTAACGCGAAAACGAAGGGAGTGAGCGGAATGTAGGTTAGAACTTGGCTAGATTGCATGCCCAGAATGCTGAGAAAGCTCATGGACGTGCCGGTCGAGCGATACAACTCGTAGACTGTTATGGCGTAGGCCAGAGCAACAAACGTCCACACGCCAAAACTCAGCGCCCAGATGATCCAGGGACGAAAACTTCCGGGGGCGCCGCCGCTTGTTGTTTTACTCTTCAGCGGTACCATCCGGCGCGGTCGGCGCACCAACTCACCGGCGCAATGCGAACAAATGCCGTGCATGTTCGAACAGCAGACCGAACAGAAAGTGCATTCGTAAGAGCACACGTATGCGGTGCTGTCAGCTGGCAGCGCAAGCCCGCAACCTTCGCAGCTGGTCTTCACTTCGGGAGTACCCTCGGCGAGGTCTTCTGCGACATCGGCACATTGGCGCGACAGGGTTCATCCATCACTCACACCATAACG
>PLEA01000667.1 GCA_003136335.1 Acidobacteriaceae bacterium
TTTGCGAAAGGGTGGGGATTTTGGCTGGAACGCCAATGCCAATACGCTTGCTCGGAGCGACTCCCGCATTATTCGTCGACAAGTCTTTCAATAGATTCACGCGGCAAAGCTCTCATCCGCCAGCGCGGGAAAAGGCTTGGGAAGACGATCGCTCAATTCAGCAAGATGAGCCAACTTCTCTGCCAATTCACTCTTCAGTTGTCGCTGCTCGAAACGCCAACGCCAGTTTCCGCCATTCAGACTGGGAGTATTCATGCGGGCCTCACTCCCTAGCCCAAGCACGTCCTGCAGGGGAACGATGCACAGGCTTGCCGCTGAGCATTGCGCCGAGCGGATAAACGCCCAATGAATGCCATCCGCGCAGCGTCCAACATAAGCCTCGGCATTGCGGCGCTCGTGCTCTGCGGCGCCGGATTGCCACCAACCCACCACCGTGTCGTTATCGTGCGTGCCGGTGTAGACTACTTTGCCTTCAGCGCGATGGGGAAGATAGATGTGAGCGCCCTCATCGCCAAAGCCAAACTGCAAGACAGCCATCCCCGGAATTTTCAACCTCTCCCGCAGTGCGTGCACTTCCGGAGTGATGTAGCCAAGGTCCTCAGCAAAAAACGGCAAGCCGCCAAGAGCCTCCCGAAGCTTCAAGAACAGGTCGTCGCGCGGTCCATCTACCCAGCTGCCATTCACTGCCGTGTCATCGGCCGCAGGAATCTCCCAGAACTGGTCGAATCCCCGGAAGTGATCCAGCCGGATGTAGTCGCAGTTTTCTGTTGCCCAGCGCAGCCGCTGAATCCACCATCGATAGCCGTGCTGCTTCATTACATCCCAGCGGTAGAGCGGATTCCCCCAACGCTGTCCGGTCTTGCTGAAAAAGTCCGGAGGCACGCCGGCCACCACTTCCGGCTCCAGATTCTGGTTCAGCCGGAACAATTCCGGATGCGTCCAAACATCGGCGCTGTCGTGGTTCATGAAGATCGCGACATCGCCCACGACGCGGATCGCCCGCTCCGAGCAGTAGCGTCGCAACGCCCGCCATTGTTCGTAGAAAGCGAACTGTAACGCGCAGCGAATCTGGATATCGTCTGCCAGCTCCTCACGTGCTTTCTCCAAAGCAGCCGGCTCCCGATGCGCGAGTTCACGCGGCCACTGATTCCAGCACTCGAGTTTCCGCCGGGCACGGAGGGCGTCGAACAGGACAAAATCCTCCAGCCACCAAACATTCTCTGCGCGAAAACTTTCGAAACGCCGCAGGGAATCGCTTGATCCTGAACTCAGGAAGTTCCGCGCGGCCTGAAACAACCGCGGCATCTTCTTCGCGAAAACCTTGTCGTATTCGACAAGACCGGAAGCCGCTGTGGATTCGAGATTGGACGAATCCACCTTCACGCCGTCGATCCAGCCATATTCAGCAAGTCGTTCCAGGCTGATCAACAACGGATTTCCCGCGAAGGCTGAGGTCGAGGAGTAAGGCGAGTTGCCGTAGCCGAGCGGTCCCAGCGGCAGAACCTGCCACAGACCTTGGCGGGCGGAAGCGAGAAAATCTACAAACTGATAGGCCGCGGGCCCGAAATCACCGATGCCGCCGCGGGAAGGCAACGACGAGGGATGCAACAAAATGCCTGCGGCGCGCGGAAAGGACATGTTAGCGCCGCTACATTCCCTGCTCGCTGGCGCTGCGACTCAATGCCTTGATCTCTTCTTCGTTTCTCTTAATCTTGCCCGATCTCGTCATCTCGTCGACTAGGCTGGAAACGAAAAGTCCGAAGCGCTCCTGCTGCTTGCCCAACAGTAGTTGATCGCGAATCTGATCGCGCTTCGCGGCAAAGTCAGCCGGCGAAGGCTGCTGGTTTTCGAGCACCTGCAGAACCACAGCGTTCGCGCCGCTGTTGATCGGACCGCTGATGTCCCCCGGTTTCATGGTGAAGGCCACCGAGGCCTGTCCCGACATCGATCCCACGTCAGGCACCTGCCCGTCAGGCAAAACAAGGTCGCTGGTCTTCATCGTCGCCCCCATTTCTTTCGCCGCGCGCTTCAGATCATGCGCGGCCTTGGCGCGGTCCGACAGTTCTTGAATTTTTTGTGACAGCAAAATCGAAGAGCGTTCGTTCTTGAATTCTTCTTCCACCCGGCTGCGGATCTCCTCAAACGTCGGCGTGGCCGCCGGCTTCACTCCCAACAGCTGAAATACCACGATGCCTTGTGAGGCCGGAGCCACATCCGGCGGCGACTTTTCAGCCGCGCTGAACACCGCGTCCATAAACTGCGTCGCCGGCCCTAGCCCCGGTAGCATGTCCTTGCGAGCGAAGTAATCCGATGTGATCACCGAAACGCCTTGCGCCGCCGCGGCCGCGTCCAAGCCTTGCGCCCGAGCCTGCTTCAGCAACGCCTCCGCCTTCTGCTGCGCGATCTGCTGTCCCTTCTGATGCTTCAGAACCGGTTCGATCTCGGCTTTCACTTCGTCGAGAGTCTTCATGTGCGCTTCCTGCTTGTCGTCCACGCGAATGATGTGAAAGCCATAGCTGCTCTTCACCAGATCGCTGGTCTGCCCCTTGGGAAGCGAGAACGCGGTCTTCTCAAACTCCGGCACCGTCTGCCCTTTGCCGATCCAGCCCAGCGATCCGCCCTGCTTGGCGCTGCCCGGATCTTCGGAATATTTTTGGGCCAGATCCTCCAGTTTGGCCCCGCTCTTCAACTGCTTCAGCAAATCTTCGGCACGCCGCTGCGCCTCCGCCACTCCCTTCTCATCTACTTTGCCATCGGGCCCCGGCAGCGGAGTCTTGATGAGGATATGGCTGACTTTCACCTGCTCGGGCATACGGTACTGGTCGCGGTGCTGATCGTAGTAAGCTCGCAGATCGTCCGGCGTCACCTGGACATCGGCCGCGGCCTTGCCCGTTTCAACGATCGCGTACTTGACCTTGCGCTTCTCCGGAACCGAATTCGCGTAGCTCGCCTTGTGGCTCTCGTAAAACGCCTTCAGTTCCTCGTCGGTCGGGCGCAGTCCCTTGCGCAAATCGTCCTGCTTCAACACCGCGTAATCGAATTTGACCTTTGAATTCTCCTTAATAAACTGCCCGTGAATCTCGGTTTCGCTCACGCTGGCGCTGCCCGAAATAAGCGCCTGCAGCTTGGTCAACAAAATATCGTTGCCCACTTCCTGTTCAAACTTGACGGGCGTCAGATTCGCCCGTTGCAGCATGTCTTCATACTCCACCTGGCCGATGAAGTTGCCGCCGGGGAAAAAGGTCGCCGCATAGCGACCATGTTGCAGTTCATCCTTCACTTCCTCTGGCGTCACGCGCAGCCCCATGTGCCCGGCTTCGCTCAGCAGAGCCTGGCGGCTAATCATTTGGTCCACGGCGCGCACGGTCTCCTGCTGGATGAGAAACGGCATCAGCTTTGCCGCCATCTCGCCGTAGCGCTGCGCGTCCTGCTGTGCCATTTGGCGCGCGGTCTGGCGCACCTCGTCGGCGCTGATGTCTCCGCCACCCACCTTCGCAACAATGCCCTTGCCGGGCTGGCCCGTTAGTTCGTCGGTCAGGCCGCCAGGAATAAATGTGATCACCATGGCGCCACAAATCACAAGCAGGATGCCGCTAAGAATGATCTTCTTAGTTGGCCCTTGGGTCTGCAAAAATCGAATCATTGTCTTGTCACTCCGGAGTCGATAGCGGAATTTTCCATTATAAACTAGCCGACGCCAACCGTACGGCAACGTCTCCATTCGCGGTCGTCTCTCAGTTCGCGGAAAACCGATGTGGGGACAGCCGCCCGCGGCTGTCCGTCGAGCGCAGCTCGACGGTTCTGCCGGTAAGTCACCGCCAAATTGAGCCATTACGCCAATCGCTAGCACCCGGAAGAAGCCCCTGATGCGCCCGCAAAACTCCGCTATTGAAACGAATTAATATAAATGTTATCCATTCTCCGGGGGTATTTCCGTGTCCCACATGATCCCCAACGCGCACGACGCGCGATTCACAGGAGCACCATGAACTCAGGCAAGCGGCTGGCAGGCCCTCTTTTCGTTCTGGCTCAATTCTTTCTGTTTTCATCTGTTCTCGCCCAAAACGCAACCCAGATAAAGCACGCTGCAGACGCGAAGCTCGCCTTGCACGACGGCTGGTCTCTGCAAACCTCGGCCAAGGTCGAAGCCAAAGGAGAAGTCATCTCCACGCCGCAGTTCTCGCCCAAAGGATGGCATGAGGTAACCGTGCCCACTACCGTGGTGGCCGCGCTGGTCAAGGACAAGACCTTCCCCGATCCTCTCTTCGGCATGAACCTGCGCGACTTCTCGGGCGTCAACTATCCGATCGGTGCAAATTTTTCCAACATCGCAATGGCGCCCGATAGTCCTTACGCGGTCTCGTGGTGGTATCGCAAGCAGTTCGCCGTGCCGGCATCGTATAAGGGCAAGACAGTCTGGTTGAAATTCAACGGCATCAACTATCGCGCCAACATTTTCCTGAACGGAAAACAGATCGCGAAATCCGACGACGTGGCCGGCGCGTGGCGGACTTATGAGTTTAATGTGACCGACGCCGCCAAGCCCGGCGCGGAGAATGTTCTCGCGGTTCAAGTCTTCTCTCCCACCGAGCACGATCTCGCCATCACCTTCGTCGATTGGAATCCCGCGCCTCCTGACAAAAACATGGGACTGTGGCGCGAAGTCTACCTCTCTACCAGCGGCCCAGTAGCGCTGCGCTATCCCGCAGTCGTATCGAAACTGAATCCCCCCGCAAACGATAGCGCGCAGCTCACCGTCACCGCGCAGCTGAAAAACGGCACCGATCAGTCCGTCAAAGGCAAACTCAAAGGCCAGATCGAAGCCGTCAAGTTCGAGCAGGATGTAGAACTCGCACCCAACGAAACAAAAGATATAACCTTCACTCCCGATAAGTTCCAGCAACTCGTCTTCGCGAATCCGCGCCTGTGGTGGCCCACGCAAATGGGTAAGCCGAATCTTTATCCGCTCACCATGGAATTCGAGGCCAGCGGCGGAATTAGCGACCGTTCGACCAGCGAGTTCGGCATTCGCGAAATCACCTCCGACTTCAACTCGGTCGGCGGACGCGCCTTCCACATCAATGGGAAAAATATTCTCATCCGCGGCGGCGGCTGGACGCCCGACCTGATGCTGCGCGAAAATTCGCAGCGCTTGCACGACGAGTTCCGCTACGTCCGCGATATGGGCCTCAACACCATTCGCCTCGAAGGCAAACTCGAGACCCCGGAATTCTTCGACCTCGCCGATCACCAGGGCATTCTTGTTATGGCCGGATGGTGCTGCTGCGATTTCTGGGAACGCTGGCCACGCTGGAAGCCGGAGGATTTTGAAATCGCCAAGCAATCCCTGCGCGACCAGATCTATCGCCTGCGCAGCCATCCCAGTCTCGTCATGTGGCTGAATGGCAGCGACAACCCTCCGCCGCCCGACGTGGAGCAGATGTACCTCGATGTGGAGAAAGATTTGTTCTGGCCTAATCCTGTCGTTTCGTCAGCCACGGGCAAAAAGACCAGCGTCACCGGTGACAGCGGCGTCAAGATGACGGGCCCCTATGAATATGTCGCGCCCGAGTATTGGGAGGTGGACACTCCCGCGGGACAACCCCAACGCAAACAGTGCAATCCCGGAGGCTGCGGCGGCGCCTACGGCTTCAACACCGAAACCAGCATGGGACCAGCCGTTCCGCCAATCGAAAGCATTCGCGAAATGGTCGGCAAAGACCACATGTGGCCCATCGACGAGGTCTGGAACTATCACGACGGCGGCGGTGAATTCAAAACTATCGGCGTATTCAGCGAAGCCCTCGCTAACCGCTACGGTAAATCTGACAACGTCCAAGACTTCGCCACAAAGTCGCAACTGCAGACCTACGAAGGCGTGCGCGCCATGTACGAAGCCTACAGCCGCAACAAATACCAGGCCACCGGCGTGATTCAGTGGATGCTCAACAACGCCTGGCCTTCCATGATCTGGCATCTCTACGACTACTACCTGCGTCCCGGCGGCGGATACTTCGGCGCCAAGCGCGCCATGGAAGCCCTGCATCCCGTCTATGGCTATGACGATCATTCGATCTGGGTCGTCAGCAGCCAATACGAGGACGTGAAGGGATTGACGCTGACGACCAAGATCTACAACCTCGACATGACCGAGAAGTTCACGCAATCGAATCCGGTCGACGCCCCCGCCGACAGCACCGCCAAGATTTTCACGTTCTCCGACGTTACGGACCTAAGCCCCACGTACTTCGTCGTATTGCGGCTGGAAGATTCATCCGGCAAACTCGTGGGTTCGAATTTCTACTGGCTGTCGACCAAGCCCGAAACTCTCGACTGGGCGAAAACCACCTGGTGGATGACGCCGACGGCTTCCTACGCCGACTTCACCGCGCTCTCGCAATTGCCCAAGGTCAAACTGAAAGTCACCGACCGCAGCGAGCGCAAAGGCGAAGAAGAAATCACACGGGTGGTTCTTCAGAATCCGAGCAAGAATCTCGCCTTCTTTGTGCGCTTGAAGGTCGACAAAGGTGCGAAGGGAGAAGAGATTCTCCCGGTAGTCTGGGAAGANNCCTACAGTCGAAGTCACGGGCTGGAACGTGGAATAGATTTCAGAATTGAACGAGATCGGTCGCGGAGGGACGACCGAAACTAGCCCGCCAGTTCACTGCGGGTGCGATTGCACGGAGTCGTACCGTGCCGTAGGCACGGCTGAAATGCCGTGCGTCCGCGCTCATACGTGCTGCGAAACCGACAGCACATTCCCGTCCGGATCCTTGAACCACGCTACTTTATCGCCCGTGGGCGCGGTCCAGATTCCGAGTGCATCCTGCTTGAAAAATCCAAAGATCTCGAAGTGCACTCCTTTTTTCTGCAGCTCCCGCACTACATGTTCGATCTCGGAAACCTGCCATCCGAGAATCGTGAACTGCGCGGGCGTGAACTCCTTCACCTTCGCGACCCGAATCATGATCCCGTTCGCATCCAGTACCATGGCGAAGCCGTCATCCTTGACGAAGCGAAGTCCCAGCACACCCTCGTAAAAAGCTCGCGCCTTCTCGGAATCTTTGGTGGGAACAAAAGCAACGATGTTCGTAGAATGCAACATTCGGATGTACCTCAAGTGAATTGCTGATGGGATTGAAAAGTAAATCGGCCCGATGCCCCGATCCCGCATAGATTTTCAATCAACAATCAGCAATTCTCAGTTGTCGCTGAAATCAATCATCACCGGCTTCGACCGGAACCAGTTCGTCTTGTATCCCACGTAGAGTAACCCGATTGCGAACCAGATGCCACCGACGGTCTTGGCGATGACATTTAAGTTGAACCAGATCACGCCGCAGAACGCGAAACCGATCAGCGGCAGGATCGCATCGCGCAAGAGCCGCCGCTCGCCGCCGGCCTTCTTTGCGATAACCGAAAACTGCCAGAAGCAGGCAAAGTTCACGCCCATAAACGCCAGAAACGCGCCGAAGTTGAGAAGCTCGCCGGCGTGCTCGTAGGCGTTGCCGATGTGATAAAGAAGAACCGCCCCGACAAACGCGAGACCTCCGATCAGCAGAACGTTGTAGGTCGGAGTGCCACTGCCGGGCTTGAGATATCCGAAGAACTTACGCGGCAGCACGCCGTCGCGGCCCATGCCAAATAGCAACCGCGCCGCTCCCAGAGTGCCCGTCAATCCACTACCGAAAGCGGCGACGATCAGGATCGCGCCCATGGCGTTGAACAGTACGACGCCGCCCACGCGGCTGCAGATATCCATAAACGCGGTCTCAAGATTCGGAAATGACCGCCAGTCGGGCCACACCCGCGCTCCCAGATAAGCTTCAAACCCGCTGCACACGCCGGCAAAAATACAGGTCAGCACCACGGCGAGCAGCACGTTGCGTTTGGGATTCTCGACGTCTTCCGCGAGCGTGGTCACGCCATCGAAACCAATATAAGTGAGCGCCGCGAACGAAGTCGCGGTCAGGATCTTATGCGCGTTAAACGTCTTCGGGTTATAGAAAGGCTCAGTCGACAAAAGGCCAGCCCAGCCTTGTCCGTGCCACAAGTAGCGAATCGCGAGCCACACAAAGAAGACCACCACCACTGACATAACCGCGAGCAGCACCTTGTTCGCTCGTGCCGACGACTTGACCCCCGCCAGATTCAGCACAGTCATGATGCCCGCGATCAGTGCCGCCCATGCGATGTAAGGAATCTGCGGCAGGTAGCGCTCGTGCAACGCGGTTGAAATCCATACTGTATTGATCAGCGGCTGCAGCAGGTAATCCAAAATCATGGCCCAGCCTGCCAGAAATCCCAGATGCGGGTTGAGCCCTTTTCCGACGTATGTGTAAGCCGATCCAGCCGTCGGATACAGCGCCCCCATGCGTCCATAGCTGACCGCCGTGATCAGCATGGCGAACAATGCGATCAGAATAATTGTGACAAAGTGGCCATCGGAAAGTTTTTGCGCCACGCCATACAGCGGAACCGGCGCGATCGGTTGGATCAGAACGATGCCGTAGAAAATCAGATCCCAAAGAGTCAAAGTGCGGCGGAGGCGGGGCGCGGCAGAGGAAGACGCGGAGCTGTTTTCCATGGGTCCGGCTATTGAATTATGGCAAGGCCAAAATTGTCAATATTAAAACGTTTCTGTACAGAGGCTCCGCATGGCTCTATTTTCTCTCGCCGTAATCGAACCAATACCCCCGCTGCTCGTTGCCCGACATCTGGCGCGTGTTGTATTCGAGCAGATAATTGACGTGCGCGTCGTCCAGCGGGAACGACTTGCTCTGTGAATACGGATACTGGCCCATGCCCAGAAACGGCAGCGGTGCCACATAGCTCCCTTCTGCCGCATAGAAGTCCATATCTTTTTCGTAGCCATTGGCCGCAAAGAAATAATCGCGTACCCAGCCCCTGGGGAGCGCGGGCAATTCAGAAGGATCGAAGTCCAGCTGCACTTCATCGCCCGAGCCAAACACTGCCAGCTTGTTATCCGTTGCGGTCAGCAGCGGCAGCACGTCGCCATAGCGCGTGTAAGTTCCAGATGGACGAGTATACGGCCCGGTCGCGCTCGCCTTTTCGTAAATGTACTGCACGTTCCCCGGAGGCGTGCCTTCAATCTTGAACGGGTATCCGTGGAACAGCAAATCGGCGCGCACCAAAGGCACAGGGATCAGACGCACAGTCTTCTGATCGGCGTCATCCCGAAGCCCCGCGTTGTCACCAGCGGGGCGAGGGATCTCGCGTGCGGCATATTGCGTCATACGGTCAATCAGAATGCTGTCCCAATAAATCTGGAGATTGGTCGTGATACGAATCTTCCGCGTCCCGATCGGCAGCTTGCCAGTAAGATCGGCGGTCATGGTGCGCGGACCGCCGGCGGGAAAGCCCATGTCTTCGATCACGCGCTCCCACTTCCCCTCCGCGTCCAGTGCTTCCACATACGGCGAGATTGCCTCGATTCCCGCTTGCGACGCCGCGTACATGCTGTTCGCCGAAAAGTATTCCACTTCGCCATGCAACAGCAGCCACAGCGAGCCCCCGCGGTAAGCCTCACCCAGATCGAGCGTCAGAGTGTGAGGCTTGGCGAATCCCAAAAACTGCGTCAGCGGAAAATCGCCGAAATAACGATGTGCCAACAAATCAGGCAGAACGTTGTGGCCGTGCTCATCCCGCGCGCCGGCCGGCGGACGCGCGTCACGGCTCACCACAACTTTGAATACCGGATAAGGCGGATTCGACGCGAAATATTCGTTGGGGTATACCTCGACATCCGCCGGATGGTCCACCGCCAGCACCCGCACCTGATCAAGGTAGACGGCTTCTTCCAACGGCTCCATAAGACGAAAACTAAGAGTCGGGTGCCCCGTCCAAGCTTCGCTTGGGCGGGGAGTTTCTTTCCTCTGAATCATGTTGCGATCAATCTTGATGTACTCAACGGGCCGCGGAATATCGCGCTGGCCCGGCCTAACCCAGTGTCCAACCACGCCCGCGCCCAGCATATCCGCAACAAATTCGTAGCGCTCTCCATTCCATACAAACAACGTCGGGCACGAACTGCCGCGGCGGTCGATCTCGAGGAAGTTCTGCTGCCTGTCCCCCGCCACCTGAATTTCATCTTCCAGCACGCCCGTCGGCCACAGCATCCGCACGATGTCGGCGTCTTTGGAATCGCCTAGGCCGACGACGATGTCGGCGGAATTCTGTCCCAGGTAGCCGGACGATCCCGCAATCTCAAACTTCTGCCGGTTCCCGCCCGAAAAAACTTCAACCTTGGTGCCGATGGCGGATTTGTTGTCGGCCAGTCCCTTGAGCGAGAGTCGCAGCCAGTGATTCTGATTGCCGCCTTCATTGCGCAGCAGCACCGCAGGCCCGTGATTCTGCGTGATGAGCAGGTCGGTCGCGCCGTCGCCGTCATAGTCGCCGGTAATAATGGCGCGCGGATCTTTGAGCTGAATCTTGTCGAGGCCAACGTCGGCAGTGACATCTTTGAAACCGTCAGGCCCAAGATTGCGTAACAGCCGCACTTCGCCCTTACCTTCTTTGGTCTCGCCGACTGCGACGAGGTCGACCCAGCCGTCATTGTCATAGTCGATGGCGGCCACGCCGTAAGCGCGGACCCAATTCGTCTCGGGGAGCTGGACTCGATCAAAAGTCTTGCCATGGTTGTTTCGCCAAAGCGTAAGGCCAGGCGCACCCGTGTGAGTGAAGGCGAGGTCCATCCAGCCGTCGTGATCGAAATCAAGAACTGTAACCCCGTTGGGAGGATCTGGCATCGCCGCGCTCCACGGCTCAAGCAGCTGAAACTTCCCCTCCCTGGCGTTCCTGAAGATTGCCGGACTCTTCCAGCCGGTAACGATCAAATCTACCGCTCGATCATTGTCGTAATCACTTCCCACCGCAGCAACCCCGCCGGAGCCAGATAGGCCAGTCTCCTTCGTTACATCCGAGAAGGTTCCGTTGCCGTTATTGCGCCACATGGCATTGGTCTCGTTGAAGTTGTTGATAACTTGAGCTTCGCCACACGTCATGCCCGGACCACATGAAAGCGCGATCTTTCTGTTCGCCATGTGCGTGACGTAAAGGTCGAGGTCACCATCATGGTCATAGTCAACGAAGGTCACCCCTAGGTTGTATCCGTCGCCGGAAATCCCAGCGACTCCCGCAACATCTTTGAAGGTGCCGTTCTTTTCGTTGTGCAGTAGCATGAGGCTGCCGGGAACGGTCACTGCCAAATCTGTTGCTCCGTCATTGTCGTAGTCGCCCGCTGCACAGCCGAACGCGTGCAACTTAGGATCGAGCCCAGCTTTCCTGGTCACATCCTCAAACTTTCCACTGCCTAGATTGTGATAGAGCCCAAGGCCCTCTTCTGGGCCATTGCTCGCGACAAAGATGTCCTGCTTCCCGTCCCCGTCATAGTCTAGGAAACAAGCCCCCGGGCTGAGCAATGCGGCGGTGATCGGCACCTCAACTCTTAGCCCATCACCCTTCGTTACAATCCCCGCTTCCGCCGTCACATCTACAAACCGTACCTTAATCTGCGCCGGCGCCTTCAATGCCGCGCTCGGCGACTCCACTGCGCGCGAGTACCGGCCCTGCTCGCCGTAAGCCAGGCTCATGGGCGCGCCAATCTTGTTCTGCGTGATGTACTGGAATTTCTTCAGATGCTCGCGAGCATGGTCCACGTCCCCGGATTGCTGGTACGCTCGCGACAATCCAAACTCCGCCGAAGCATGCAGCGGATTGACTTTCAGCGCGTGCTCGAAAGCGTCAATGGCCTGCGGAAACTGCTTCGCCTGCACATGCGATGTTCCCAGAAAATACCAAGTGTCGGCGTCGTTCGGGTCAATCTCAATGACGTGCTTGAATGTATCGATCGCCGCCGGCGCGTCTCCCATATTCTTGGCAAGCATCCCAAGGCCGTACCATGCGTTCGGACTCTTCGGATCCTGTTTGAGCGCATCTTCGAATGCGGCTTTGGCCTCGTCGACTTTCTGCAAGTTCAGGTAGGCGATGCCCTGATTCAGCCGCGCGATCGCCAGCTTGGGATCGGCCTCTGCGGCCTGCTGGAAAGCCTTCAATCCCTTTTCAAAAAGCTGTTGGTTCATATAGGCTGCGCCCAGGTTGTTCAGGCGCGCGGCCTCAATCGGGTTCGGTTTCGACTCCGGGGCCAGTAAGCCGAGAGCAGCCAACAGCGTGGCGATAAGAGCAGCAGAAATTCGCAGATTCATTTCGCTAACGATTTAACCACAGCGCGAACCTCAGCGGCTAAAGCCGGACTGTCATAAGGAGGCTGGCGGCACGACTGAAGTCATGCCTTTCCATTTTCGTCTCAGGAAGAACACGACTGCACACCCTGCTATTTTCCGGTAGCCTTAGCCGCTACCGCCGCGCGTGGAGCCGGCACCTTGTTGTAGGCCCGGCTGGAAATCACGCCCTTTCCTTCCTGAATCGTGACGGTCTGGCCAACGTTAATGTTTGAGAGTTTATCCACCTGTCCGCTGGGCCACTGAATTTCAACGCTCTCCGCTTTGGTTTGCACGCCCAGGCCAAAGGTCAGCACCAGTTCGCTCTGCGCCAGAT